>CAKRJM010000142.1 GCA_934351765.1 uncultured Lachnospiraceae bacterium
CCGTTCCCAGTCCTCCAGCGGATAATAGGCCATAAGCCCGTCTCCCAGCTCCACAAAGGCAGCCTGGATATTCGTCCGGATCTGTTTGACTGTTCCCACATAGATCCGTCCCACCATGGAATCCTCTTCCGGATCCTCGAAAAACAGATCGGTGATCCGCCCATGCGTCTCCTCTGCGGTCAGCCGCCGCTCACGAAGCGTTGTGACGATCATGCGGATTCCTGCTGCCCGGCTGCTTACGGATTCACTGCTCATAAGATGTCCTCGCCAACAGCATCTAAGGAAAGCAGTTTCCGGTTATCCTCTTCTCCGTCCCAGGCATACAGCTCCAGCCGGTGTACCCGGAATGCAAACGGATCCCATTCCTTCCCGCTGTCCTTGAAGAAGGCTTCCAGCATAAGCTCCGGCTTCAGGTTTTCGGCACTTCCGGAGGCGAGACGGACAAATACGCCGTCTTCCCGCAGCCTTGACTCATAGATCATGGAGCGAATATCCACCTCTTTTTCACTCTTCTTGGTCTTTTTGAGAACCGGGATCGTATCCTGCTCCAAAAACGTCTGTAACGAGGAACGCCAGTCTGGAAATCCGGTCAGCCGTTCCTCCTTCGGGATCAGAAGATAATCGGCG
Organism: uncultured Lachnospiraceae bacterium; assembly: GCA_934351765.1. Classification (GTDB taxonomy): domain Bacteria; phylum Bacillota; class Clostridia; order Lachnospirales; family Lachnospiraceae; genus Lientehia. Next base: position 628 of record CAKRJM010000142.1, read on the forward strand.
GCCGCCACGATGGACATGGCATTTTTTGCCGTATCGGGCAGCCTTTTATAGCTTACGACCTCGAAGCCGTCTGCCATGACCGATTGAAGCCGACGGATCATTTCGGCGGAAGATTCACTGGATAAGACCTCCATATCCACATATTCGCCATCACTGGTAAGCCCCAGTCCCAGCGGAGATGCAAAGGACATGATCTGGTGCGGGCTGAAGCCCTCCGAATAGGCAATGTCCACTCCGGCCCGGCGGTTCACCTTCTGGAAGTAGCGCATCACATCCAGATGGCCGATGAATTTCATGATCCCGTACTTCCGGAATTTAATTCTTACCTTCAAAGCAGACACCTCCTCCGAATTTTCTCACACCGCAGCCCTGGCACTGGACCCGGCAGTTGGGGGTGACAACGCCCTCCATGGCACGCTTCCACTCCCGCTTTAAGAAGTCCTTGGTAACTCCGGTATCAATGAAATCCCAGGGGAATACTTCATCCAGGCTGCGCTCTCTGAGATTGTAAAAAGCAAGATCGATTCCGGCTATGTCCAGGGCTTCCATCCATTTTTCATTGTCGAAGCTTTCCGACCAGGAATCAAACATACAGCCCCGTCTGTACGCCTCTAAGATTCCCCGGCTTACCCGGCGGTCGCCCCTGGCCAGAACGCCCTCCAGCACTGATACATCGGCCTCATGCCAGTTGTAGCGCAGGCTCTTGTGGTTTAACTGGCTTTTCATGGTATCATTTACCAGATGCGCCTTGGAAAGATAGTCCTCCTTGGTGAACATAGGTGCCCACTGAAGGGGCGTAAAGGGCTTCGGGATAAAGAACGAGGTACTGGAGGTCACCTGAACCCGTCCCTGGCGCTGTTCCTTTGGAACGGTATCATAATACACAGCTGCAACCTTGTTGGCGAGCTCCGCAATGCCCTTCATATCCTCTTCCGTCTCTGAGGGCAGGCCCAGCATGAAATAAAGCTTGACCTTGTTCCAGCCGCCTTTAAATGCCTCTGCAGCGCCGTTTAAGATCACCTCTTCCGTCAGTCCCTTATTGATGACATCGCGCATCCGCTGGCTTCCGGCCTCCGGTGCGAAGGTTAAGCTGCTCTTTTTGACATCCTGGACGCGGCTCATGACATCCAGGGAAAAGGCATCGATCCGCAGGGACGGCAGGGAAATATTCACATCCTTCTTTCCGAACCGTTCGATCAGGAAATACACCAGTTCTTTTAAATAGGTGAAATCACTGGAGCTTAAGGAGCTTAAGGAGATCTCATCATGTCCGGTGTTTTCCAGCAGACTGACCGCATATTCCTTTAAGTCCTCCAGATTCCGTTCTCTCACGGGACGGTACACCATGCCCGCCTGGCAGAACCGGCAGCCTCGGATACAGCCACGCTGGATCTCCAGTACCACCCGGTCCTGGGTTGCCTTCAAATACGGAACAAGGGGCTTTTCCGGATACGATGCCTTTGTCATGTCCACCATAAGCTGCTTGGTGACAGTCTTCGGTGCATGAGGATTATTGGGCACCATGGCCTTGATGGTTCCGTCCTCATGATAGGAAATATCATAAAAGCGCGGGACATAGATCCCGGGGATCTCGGCTGCCCGCTCTAAAAATTCCAGACGGGAAAGTCCCTGATCCTTACAGTCGTTATAAAGATCCAGCAGACGGTCATAGACCACCTCGCCTTCTCCCAGATAAAACAGATCAAAAAAGTCCGCAACAGGCTCTGGGTTGTAGACACAGGGGCCGCCTCCGATGACGATGGGACAGGCCTCGTCCCGGTCTCTGGAAAACAGAGGGATTCCCGAAAGATCCAGGATCTGAAGGATATTGGTGTAGCACATCTCATACTGGATCGTGATCCCGAGAAAGTCCATGTCCTTTACCGGTGTCTGGCTTTCCAGGGTAAACAGCGGGATCTGTTCCCTTCTTAAAAGGGCGTCCATATCCATCCATGGGGAATAGACACGCTCACACCAGACATCCTCCCGCTTATTAAACATATCGTAAAGGATCTGAATACCGAGATGGGACATACCGATCTCATAGACATCTGGAAAACACATACAGAAGCGGATCCGAACCTGATCCGCCTCCTTGATAACTTCATTGACTTCCCCGCCGATATAGCGGGCAGGCTTATCGATACTTAAGAGCAGTTCGTCGCTCAGTGCCAGTTTTTTCACACGGCTCTCCTCTCTTTCATAAACTGCCTATCGGTTAGCAAGTTCATGGGTGATATCTTCCCAGGTCACACCCTTTTCGGCCATCAGGACCATGGCGTGATATAAGAAGTCGGAAATCTCATAAATGATCTCCTCCGGGTCGGGATTCTTGGCAGCAATGATGATCTCCGCAGCTTCTTCTCCCACCTTCTTCAAAATCTTATCCAGTCCCTTATCGAACAGATAATTGGTATAGGACCCTTCCTTGGGATGTTCTTTTCGGTCCATAATGACACCGTAAACATCTTCAAAAACCTTTAAAGGATTGGAATCGGCATAATCCTTCTTTACCAGCGTCTGGAAGAAGCAGGAACGGGAGCCGGTATGGCAGGCCGCTCCGATCTGGGAAACCTTGGCAAGAAGAGTATCATTATCGCAGTCCAGGTGAAGGGACTTCACATACTGAAAATGTCCGGATGTTTCGCCCTTCAGCCACTGAGTCTTCCTGCTCCGGCTGTAATAGTGCATTTTTCCGGTGCGGAGGGTGTCCAGAAAGGCCTGCTCATTCATATAGGCCATCATAAGGACCTCTCCGGTCTGGTAATCCTGAATGATGACCGGAAGAAGGCCGTCAGAGCCAAGCTTCATATCCCTCCAGGCCACCGGACTGGTTAAGATATTCATGGTAAGTCCTTTGGCCGCAAGAGCCGTTTTTTCCTCCATAAAGGAACAGGAGGCTTCGGCTCTTCCGGTATAAACAACGCCCTGAACTCCGGGGATCAAAAGCGCTTCGGATACCGATGTCCCGTCTTTTAAAAACAAAGTCACCGGTGCATTGATTCCTTTGTCCGGGCAGGCATCGCTCCAGAGCAAGAAACCACCGGCACCGAGCGCCTGATATTCCTCCACACGGGACAAACTTTCTTCCGTATCCAGCCAGACCAGGATTTTTTCCGAGCCGAACCGGTCAGAAACCTCCTTTAAAAGATCAATATGCTCCGGAACCGAGGCGTTTAAATACACCGCCTTTGCACCGGCATACAGATACTTTTTCACATCCTCCATCCGACGGACTCTGCCTCCGGTGATGACGGGGATATCCACCGTACGGATCATAGTCTTTAAGATCCCGATATTTGCATCATGATCCTGATCTTTCTCGGAGCCGTCCATGACCAGAAGCTCGTCTGCACCGTTTCCATCGAACAGGCGGCACAGGGAAAGAGGATCCTGCGGTTCCGTGTCCGGAAAGCACATTGCTTCTCCGGCGGCGGAAAGAGAAAGGACAGCTGCCAGTTTTTTTTCGTTTTCCATTGTATTTACCTCGACATTTACCTTATTTACAGGGAACCCTTCGTGGAAAGAAGTCCGGGAATCCGCTCGTCCACATAGACAGCGGAATCCAAAGCCTTTGAAAAGGCCTTGAACATGGCTTCGATCACATGATGGGTATTTTCTCCGTGAAATTCTTCAAAATGCAGGTTCATGGCTGCCGCATAGGAAACGGCATAGAAAAATTCATGAACCATTTCAGTCTCGAAGGTACCGACCCGCTCAGCCTGAAACCTGGCGTTTGACACAAAATAAGGTCTTCCGGAAAGATCCAGGGAACAGAGCATCAGCACCTCATCCATGGGGAGGATACAGGTCCCGTAGCGGCGGATTCCCATCTTGTCTCCTGTAGCTTCCTTAATGGCCTGTCCCAGCACGATGCCGCAATCCTCGATGGAATGATGGGTATCCACCTCCAGATCACCGTCGATTTCCACTTCCAGGTCAAAGAGCCCATGCTTGGCAAAAAGGGTCAGCATATGATCCAGAAATCCGATCCCGGTCCGGCAGATGCTTTTTCCGGTTCCGTCCAGGTTTAAGGACAGGCGGATCTTCGTTTCGTTGGTATTCCGTTCAATCTGTGCGCTTCGCATGGCTCCTCCTTTACTCAAACCGGACCTTAATGGAGTTTCTGTGGGCGGTTAATCCTTCCTGGGCCGCAAACCTCATAATATCCTCATGGATCGGCTCCAGGGCTTCTCTCGAATAGGAAATGATACTGGATTTCTTAATGAAATCGTCTACGCCAAGCGGTGAGAAAAACTTGGCGGTTCCGTTGGTGGGAAGCACATGGTTGGGACCGGCAAAATAATCTCCCAGAGGCTCACAGCTGTGCTCACCGATGAAAATGGCTCCGGCATTTTTGATCTTTGTCATGACGGTAAAGGCATCCTTCGTCATGATCTCCAGATGCTCGGAAGCAATATCGTTGACTGCCTCAATGGCTTCGTCAAGATCTTTGGCGATCAGGATATGACCATAATTGTCCAGGGATTTCTCTATGATCTCCTTCCGTTCCAGTACCTGTAACAATCCGTCGATCTCCCTGTTTACTTCTTCGGCAAGCGTTCTTGAGGTAGTGACTAAGATTGCCGATGCCATTTCGTCATGCTCCGCCTGGGAAAGCAGATCCGCAGCCACAT
>CAKRJM010000143.1 GCA_934351765.1 uncultured Lachnospiraceae bacterium
CTCCAATATGCTTCAATATCAGGGACAAAAGATCGTTTGTTCCCAATATCGTGTTCTTATTGTAGCATAATCTGAACTTAAAATCAACACTAAAATTTAGCTTGTAAAATAAAAATGTGAAAAACGACAGAAAAAACATAGGAGAAATGTATAAAAACATTTTATGAACAAAAAAGAAACAATATAAAATGCCGAAAATATTGCTTGACAAGGGCGGGTGAACTTGTTAGTATAAAATTAAGTTTTAAATCGCACAACTAAAATTTAGCAAATGAATAGGCGGAGGTTCTGAAATGAAAAAAATCATTAACGCACCTGAAAATTATGTGGATGAGATGCTGGAAGGTATCTATACGGCACATCCGGATCTTGTTACCTATGTAGGAAATGATCTGCGCTGCCTGGTGACTGCAAATAAGAAAGAGGGAAAAGTCGGTATTGCAACCGGCGGCGGTTCCGGTCACCTTCCCCTGTTCTTAGGTTATGTTGGAAAAGGCATGCTGGACGGCTGCTGTGTCGGTGATGTATTCCAGTCTCCCAGCTCGGAACAGATGCTGGCAGTAACGAAGGCTATTGATTCCGGCGCTGGTGTTCTTTACATTTACGGAAACTATAACGGAGATATTTTTAATTTCAATATGGCAGCTGAAATGGCCGAGTTTGAAGACGGAATCCGCGTGGAGACAATCCTTGGAGCCGATGATGTGGCCTCCGGTCCCCGCCCTGAGGAGGGAGAGAAGAGCATTCGCCGAGGCGTGGCCGGTATTTTCTTCGTATATAAATGTGCAGGCGCGGCAGCGAATGAGATGATGAGCCTGGACGATGTAAAGAGAATCGCAGAGAAGGCAAACCAGAATGTCCGGACCATGGGTGTTGCGCTGACGCCCTGTATTGTTCCCCGTGTCGGCCATCCCGGTTTTTCCATCGGTGAGGACGAGATGGAGATCGGAATGGGTATCCACGGTGAGACCGGTATCCGCCGCGGAAAGCTGGAGCCTGCGGATCAGATCGTAGAAGAAATGATGGAGAAGATCCTGGCGGACTTCGATGAGATCGACGGCAGTGATGTGGCTGTTCTGGTAAACGGCCTTGGTGCAACGACGCTGGATGAGCAGTATATTGTAACCAGAAAGATCGACAAGCTTCTGAAAGCAAGAAATATTACCGTAAAGAAATATTATGTCGGAGAATATGCAACGGCTCTGGAAATGGCAGGTGTATCGATTTCTGTCCTGAAGCTGGATGAAGAACTGGAACGGCTGATCGCAGAACCGGCAGAGACCCCGTTCTTCCAGCAGGGAAGTGTTTCCAGCGAAGGAACCGTAAAGATGGCAGCAAAGCAGGAAGGCGTGGCAGAGGAGAAGAAGGTTGAAAAGAACGCAGAGGATGTAAATCCGCTGGTTGGATTCCTGAAGAATGTCAGCGAGATCATGACGGAAAACAAGGATTACCTGATCGATCTGGACAGTGTTGTCGGTGACGGTGATCTCGGACTTACCATGTCCGATGGCTTTACTGCCGCATACGATGCAGTTCACGGAACCGGTGAAGCAGATTCCGGAAAGGTTCTTTATAATGCCGGTAAGGCCATGTCGATCGCGGTGCCTTCGACCATGGGAACGCTGATGTCCTCCGGTCTTATGCAGGCAGGAAAGAAGCTGCGCGGAAACACAGAGCCCGGATTGGCAGAGTATGCCGCTCTGTTTGAGGGGTATGCAGAGGGTGTTATGAGCCTCGGAAAAGCAAAGGTCGGCGATAAGACCTTCCTGGACGGCATGGTTCCTGCAGTGGAAGCGATGAATGCGGCAAAGGAAGCCGGAAAGGATGTAAAGACCGCTGCCAGAGAAGCAAGAGAAGCTGCAGAAAAGGGCTTTGAGCATACCACGACCATGATCGCGGTTCACGGAAGAGCGGCAACCCGTGGAGAAGCTTCCAGAAGCTTAAAGGATCCCGGAGCTGCTGTGGCAATGCTGATCATGAAGGCATTTGAGAAGACGATCGGTTAATCAGGCAGAAAAGCAGGATATTGCTGATGACATTCTGAGAAAAGATTAGTATAATAGAAATGCAAATGAGCGGCAGTCTCACCTGCCGCTTGTTTTGTAATAATAGTGAACCCGGCGGTGCACGTTTCATACCGGTGAGCTTGTAAAGAACATAATGACTGGGGTTTTTAGAAAAGAGAGGAGAAGGAAATGAACAATATTCCTGAAATTAAGATTGGAATTGTGGCAGTAAGCAGAGACTGCTTTCCGATGTCGTTGTCTGCAAACAGAAGAGCGGCAGTTGTGGCTTCCTACGAAAAGAAGTATGGTTCTATCTATGAATGTCCCACTTGTGTTGAGAATGAAGTGGACATGAAGAAGGCACTGTCTGAATTAAAGGAAAATGAGTGTGATGCACTGGTGGTATATCTCGGAAACTTCGGTCCGGAAACACCGGAGACTCTGCTGGCAAAGGAATTCGGCGGTCCGGTGATGTTTGTGGCTGCGGCTGAAGAGACAAAGACAGATCTTATTGACGGACGAGGCGATGCATACTGCGGTATGCTCAATGCAAGCTATAACTTAAAGCTTCGCGAAATCAAGGCATATATTCCGGAATATCCTGTTGGAACGGCAGATGAGTGTGCGGATATGATCCATGAGTTTGCACCGGTCGCCCGTGCAGTTGTAGGTCTTCGAAATTTAAAAATTATTTCCTTTGGTCCCCGTCCCCAGGATTTTCTGGCATGCAATGCGCCGATCAAGCGTCTGTATGATCTTGGTGTTGAAATTGAAGAAAACTCTGAGCTGGATCTGTTTGAATCCTTTAAGAAGCATGCCGGTGATGAGCGTATCCCCGGAATCATAAAAGAGATGGAAGCAGAGCTGGGTGAAGGCAATAAGAAGCCTGAGGTACTTCCGAAGCTGGCTCAGTATGAAGTTACGCTGCTTGACTGGGTAGAGGCACATAAGGGCTCCAGAAAGTATGTTGCTATTGCAGGAAAGTGCTGGCCTGCATTCCAGACACAGTTTGGGTTTGTTCCCTGCTATGTGAACGGCCGTTTGACTGCAAGAGGAATCCCGGTTTCCTGTGAGGTTGATATTTACGGTGCGCTGAGTGAGTACATCGGTACTGTGGTAAGCCAGGATACGGTAACCCTTCTGGATATCAATAATACTGTTCCGGATGATATGTATGAGCAGGATATCAAGGGCAGGTATGAGTATACTCATAAGGATACGTTCATGGGCTTCCACTGCGGCAATACGGCAGCAGGCAAGCTGGTTTCCTGCGAGATGAAGTATCAGCTGATCATGACAAGAACCCTTCCCGAGGAGTCCACACAGGGAACTCTGGAAGGAGATATCGTTCCCGGAAAGATTACGTTCTATCGTCTCCAGAGCACTGCAGACAGCAAGCTTCGTGCTTATGTGGCAGAGGGTGAGGTGCTTCCTGTTCCTACCTGTTCCTTCGGCGGAATCGGTGTATTTGCAATTCCGGAGATGGGACGTTTCTACCGTCATGTATTAGTGGAGAAGAACTTCCCTCATCATGGCGCTGTTGCATTCGGTCATTTTGGAAAAGCACTGTATAATACGTTCCGCTATCTCGGCGTAGAGGATATCGGCTTCAACCAGCCGAAGGGAATGCTGTATCCCAGTGAAAATCCGTTTGCATAAGAAATAAATAAGGTTCTCGGCAGACGGTGAGAGAAGGAAAAACAGTCTGCCGGGATATGAAAAAGTGACTTGTTCTGTTAAAAGATAGATCTTCTGAAAAGGAGGGATGTCAATGGAACCCATGTATCATATCGGACTGGATGACAGCCATGGAGCAAAGTATGCGATTCTTCCGGGGGATCCGGGAAGAGTGGAAAAGATTGCAGGAAATCTGGAAAATCCTCGTTTTCTGCATCAGAACCGGGAGTATACTACCTGGATCGGAACGCTTTCGGGAGAGCCGGTATTAGTAATGTCTACCGGAATGGGAGGTCCATCCACGGCAATCGGAGTGGAGGAGCTTTATCGGACCGGAGTTCATACCATGATTCGGATTGGAACCTGTGGAGGAATGGCGAAGCAGGTAGTTGGAGGCGACCTTGTAATTGCAAACGGAGCGATTCGAATGGAGGGAACCAGCCGGGAGTATGTGGATCTGGCCTTTCCTGCAGTGGCAGATTTTCAGGTAACGAAGGCATTGGAGCAGGCAGCAGATGAACTGGGAGCGACGGCTCATCTGGGAATTGTTCAGTGCAAAGACAGCTTCTATGGCCAGCATGATCCGGGAAGAATGCCCTGCGGGCGGGAACTGGAAGAAAAATGGGAGATGTGGATCAAAGCAGGATGTCTTGCCTCAGAAATGGAAAGTGCGGCACTCTATATTGTTGCCCAGGTTCTGGGAGTTCGGGCAGGCTGTGTGCTGAATGTGATCTGGAATCAGGAACGGAAGAAGGCCGGACTTACCGATCCCCATTGTCATGATACGTCCCTTGCCATAAAGACGGCGGTGCGGGCTGTGGAGCTTCTGATCAAAAAGGATCAGAAAAACGGAACCGTAAAGGCGGATCGGGAATAACGGAGAAACAATCAGTAAAAGAAAACAATCAGAATAAAAGGAAACATCAGTAAAAGGAAACATCAGTAAAAGAAATGTAAGAGAAACAATCATCAAAAGAAAAATAAAAAGGAATACCGACAGCGAAAGGGAAGCTATTTCCACAATATGGATATTTGTCCGTTTTATGGGAACTGTGCGTCTGTGCTGCCGGTATTCCTTTTTGCGTTGCAAATGAAATGCGTCCTGATGAGCGCAAGGCTTAGTCTGCTTTATCTTGGGCCTCATCCGCACCAGATGCACCTTGAGTGTTAGAGGAGGCTTCTGCAGTTGCGTTACTGTTTTTCAGAACCTGTTCACGCTTCTGTTTTCGATCAGAAAGGGGCCGGCAGATCAGGAAAAATGCGTACAGAAAAACCGGAATGATGACTGTGGCATAAAGGGAGGCACTGAGCCAGGATTTTGCCTGCGTGTGATCTGTAAAGGAAAAAATCAGGGTGATCAGGTAAAGGCCGACTAAAACGATAACGCCGATAAGGCAGAGAATCTGTTTCCATTTTTTCATAAAATCTCCATTCCGCCGCCCGGCGGCGGCATAAATAATTATGAAAGCGTCTTCAATAAATCCGAAGGATTTCTGGATTAAAAACCGGAACAGGAGAAGGTTCCCCACTTTCTGGAATTAGTAT
>CAKRJM010000144.1 GCA_934351765.1 uncultured Lachnospiraceae bacterium
TTCAGGTAAGGTATTCAACCTGAGGTGTTCGAGAATCCTGTATGTGTTTGATCCTACAATTATAAAAAGGGATTCCTACCATCGATGGATTGATGTAAGGCCTCCGGTAAATGGAAACATTTATCTGCTTCGGCGTTGTTGAGAGGAAAACTGAGAGTTCATTTGCGGTTTCCCACCTAGCGAGGGCTAGGTATCAAAAATGCAGGAAACGGCACTTTGGGTGAATACGAAAGAAAAGGGCAGCATATTATTTTAATAATATGCTGCCTTTTATGTTTCATAAGAACGTGCGTCCTATGAAATAAAAACGCTCCGCGAGAATGTCTCAAAGCACATTCTTGGTTGTCTGAAAATCAAATCGGCAGCGGGAGGTATGGATGAAAAAGAAACGAAACCGGATATCCCGTTATGGAAAGGTGATACTTGTCTTGATGCTGGCAGGACTGTCGCTTGTCGGCTATCTTATTTTTATCCGCAGTAAAGTACATACAAAAGGAGAAATTTCTCTGGCGCTTGCGGCCAGGCAGACTGCACTGGTTCTTGCAGAAAAGGATGATATTCAGGCGGCGGATCAGAGCCGGTTTTCCGTGGAAGAACGGGACAGCTGGTATGTTCCGTACGTATCTTATTTATACGAAGCCGGAATTTGGGATCCGGAGGAGATCAGACCTGACAGAACGGAATTGGGAAAGTGGATGACCGTAGAGAAATTGCTGAACATGAAGGAAAAACTGCTGCCTGAGCAGGAGGATACCGTTTCCGGGAGTGGGACGGAGATGCAAACGGAATTGAATTCAGAAGAGACACTGGTTTCACAGGAAAAGGAAGATATGAGTAATGATCCGTTGGATGGAGTTACTAAGGTGCAGTGGCAGTCTTTTCTGGATCAGCTGGCTGCTGTTTATGACACAGAGGGAAGGCTTCAGGAAAAGGAACTGTTGGTCCTTGGAACCTCCAACCAGACGGAGGACGCAGGAGCCTGGGAGGTCTGCACCGATCAGGGGAGGTTCCGGTTTTGCGGTCTTACCTTGTCCGGTCTGGAGGACAGGCTGATCCGGGCAAGAGTTGTGGGAGATGAGCTTTTTTCCGTAGAAGAAACCGTTTCGGAAACAGTAACTTATCAAAATGTATGGCTTGAAAAGACGGAAAATGGAGAGCTGTGGGTGGAATTATATGGAATCAGCCGAAAATTTCCGGTAACAAACGCCGGGGAAGCGTGTCAAAGCTCTGTGGCGGATCTGACTTTGGAGGAAGGAGCCATACGGACGATTTTTCTGAAAAAGGAGCGGATTCGGGGAACCCTTCAGGCGGTATCGGACTCTGCATTGGAGATTGAGGGATATGGAAGTGTTCCGCTGGCGGAATCCTTTCATGTTTATGAGATTTTTGATACCGTTCGGGAACTATCACCGGAAGAACTTCCGGTCGGTTCCGATCAGACGGAGTTTGTGGCGGCAGAGGGAAAAATCTGCGCGGCACTGATCGGGCGGAGTGAAGCGGCATCGGAGGCGATCCGGGTTTTGCTGACGGATTACAAAAAGGGCGAGATCTTCCATGAAATGGCTGGATTTACCTGCGACCGGGATTTTACAATCTATTACGGCGAAAAAAGTGAACGACATCCGGCAGGAGAAACGGTGGAAATCGGCCGGGAGGACGAACGGTTCCGATCCGGGGCAGAGGCTGGAACAGAGGCCGGAGCAATTCGGATAGAGCCGGATGCAGGCGGAAAAATCGGATTCACCAGTTTCTCCAGAAAATACGGCCAGCCCTGGTATGAAGGGAGCGTGGAGCTTGCGCTCCAGGAAGAAGGAATTCTGATCATCAATGAGGTGGATCTGGAAACGTATCTTTGCTATGTAGTACCCAGTGAAATGCCGGAGAGTTATGGGCTGGAGGCGTTGAAGGCTCAGGCAGTCTGTGCCAGAAGCTATGCCCGACGACAGCTGGAGGGCAGTGTATACACGGGGTATCATGCCGATGTAGATGATACCACAGCCTTTCAGGTATACAACAATACGGAAACAGATGAACTGACCAGACAGTCGGTGGCTGAGACGGAAGGACAGGTCCTTACTTATGAAGGGAATCTGATCACTGCGTATTATTATGCGACCTCCTGTGGATTTGGGAATGACATTCAGATCTGGGGCGGAGCCGAAGAACAGGCGCCTTATCTGAAAAGCCTGTACATGGAGCGAGAGGCGAAAGAGATACCGGATTTGTCCCGGGAAGAGGTCTTTCGTACATTTTTGGATCAGTCCGATGAGCAGAACCTGGAATACCATGCTCCCTGGTACCGGTGGCAGACCACGGTGACGGCTGATCAGTTAAAAACCATGGTGGATCAGTTTCTGGCCGGATATGCAAACGAGCATAAAGAACTGATTTCTATGGCAACAGACAGTGCAGATCACGAAACGGAAGCAAAAACAGGATCGGAAATGGAAACAAAAATGGGATCAGAAATGAAAGCGGAGGCGCTTCCGGAGACACTGGGTTCGATTCGGCAGATCACCGTTCTGGAACGGAGCGGGAGCGGCTATGTGAACCGATTGCGAATTGAGGGCGATGAAGGTACCATGGAGATTTTGCGGCCCGGAACAGTCCGACAGCTTCTCGGAAACACAGATCTGGTTTATGAAAAGCGGGACGGCAGCACTGCTGACGGAAGAGCGATTCTTCCCAGTGCAACGATTTATCTGGAAGAGATCCGGGAAGGAGAAACCCTTGCCGGTTATCGGATCCACGGCGGCGGCTATGGCCATGGCGTTGGCATGAGTCAGACAGCGGCCAGTGCGCTGGCCGGAAGCGGTTATGGGTATCAGGAGATTTTAGGGTATTTTTATCCTGGGTGCCGCGTTGACAATCCCTGACCGGTATTTTATAATAATAAAATATGGTGTTTGAAGAGAATCCGTCTGATCTATATAGAAACCGGCGGAGCAGGTCAAACAGACAGAAAAACAGAAGGAACAGCAGGAGAGAATACATGAGAAAAAAGATTTTGACAGCACTGCTTCTGATCCTGGTGATCATGACACTGCTTCCGTATGGAGGAAAAACAGTGGAAGCGGCGTCTGCCGGCGAAGCGATGGCATGGGTACAGAGCCAGGTGGGAAATTCTATTGATTATGACGGTGCATACGGCGCACAGTGCGTTGACTTTATCAAGGCATATTATAACTATCTTGGCGTGACGCCGGTACGGGGAAACGGACGGGATTATGCCACCAACGCGCTTCCGTCCGGCTGGACCAGGATACAGGGGGCACAGCCGCAGAAGGGTGATATTCTTGTTTATCTGGGAAGCAGTTCCAATCCTTATGGACATGTGGCAATCTACGAATCGGATTATGTGACGTACCATCAGAATTATGGCGGAAAGCAGTATGTGACAAAGATCACCAACCGGGCTTATAACAATATGGGACTTCCCTACTGGGGCGTGATCCGTCCCGGATTTACCGCACCGGCAGAAGTGACAGTTCAGTGGAATCTGGCTGTGGAGGCGGTTCAGTGCCGGAATGCAAAGATTGTGGGAACGGTTACGGCAAGCGCCGATGTGGCATTTACCAGGGCAGGTGCATTTGTATGGGATGCTTCTGGTACGCTGGTGGCACAGGCCGATGAGGCAGTGAGCAGCTATGGTTCCTATCTGCCGAACTGGTATGATCTGAATGAGGAACTTGGGGCAGTGCTTAATTCCGGAACATCCTATACGTATCAGTTCTGGTGTGAATTTGGCAGCAATCGTTATTACAGCCCCTACGGAGGCTTTACAACGGCCTCCTATGATCCTGTGGGATATCTGGAAAATGTATGGGTGGACAGCGGAGATCTTTATCTCCAGGGATGGGCGCTGGATGAAGATGATCTGTCCGAACAGCTTCTGATCCGTGTCTATGTGGGAGAACATTGTTATGAGATTACGGCCAATGCACAGCGGGACGATGTCAATCAGGCATATCCAGGCAGCACCGTATGGCATGGAATCTCCGAAAAGATTCCCATAGAAGAGACGGGAATGCAGATGGTGACGGTTTATGCAGTTAATACAAAAGGCGGAAATGACACGCTGTTGGCGGGGCCGATGTCTGTCCTGATTCCGGGCCGTGATGCAAAGCTTGTTATGGAAAACGGTGTTCCGTATGTGTATGATTCCAACGGAGAACTGATCCGGAGCGCTACGCCGGTGATCGGAGGCAATAAATATTATGTGGATGCCAATGGCATTGCCCAGTCGGGCTGGCTGCGTCTGGCAGACTGGCAGATGTATTTTGATCCGGAGACGTATGAAGCCGCAGTCGGAATTACAAAGGTTGATGGAAACGCCTATCTGTTTGATGAAAACGGGGTAGAGATCCTGAAGTCCAGAACGGAGGTCATCAACGGAAAGATCTACTGGTTCCAGCCGGATGGTTCGCTGATGAGCGGCTGGTGCAGACTGGGAGACTGGACCATGTATTTTGATCCGGAGACGTATGAGGCGGCTGTGGGACAGGTAACCATTGACGGAGTGGAATACCTGTTTGATCAGAACGGAGTAATGCAGGGGTAGAACAGCAGAATACAAAATGCAGAGGGTGAAAGGTATGAGAAAACAGTTTTGGACAAAGCAGATCATGATAAGGACAGTGTCGGCAGTATTGATTACCGGAGCATTGGTTTGTGTGCCGGTTTCAGCACAGGCGAAATCACAGACGGCAAGGAAGCCGGCTGACAATGGCAGTACGGTTTGCTATCAGATTTCGGATGAAACAGGTGTCGTGAAGCGTGGCCTGGTAATTGAAAACGGGATTCCTTATGTCTATGATACAGAGGGAAATCTGGTGCGCGGTGGATTTATAGAGATCGATGGAAAAAAATACCGGGTCAGTGAAGATGGAATTGCATTAGCCGGATGGTACGGCCTGGTAGACATATACTACCGGGAATACCTGTTCTACTTCGATCCGGAAACGTATGAAGCGGCTACCGGCATGACGGAGATCGAGGGAAGAACGTATCTGTTTGGTGAAGACGGAGTTATGATCCGGAAAAACAGAGATGATGGAAAGAAATACTGGTTTCAGTGGGACGGAGCCTTACAGAGTGGCTGGATCGAGGTCGAGGCGAACGACTGGGTGTTTGAATTGTGGCAGATGTATTACGATCCGGAAACGTATGAAGCTGTAACCGGGCTGACTGTGATTGACGGAATCCCTTATGTGTTTGATGAAAA
>CAKRJM010000145.1 GCA_934351765.1 uncultured Lachnospiraceae bacterium
CGCTGCCGAAGCATCCAGGTTTTTCTCTGTGAAACGGACCGACACGCTGGTCACATCTGCATACCGGGAAATCTCATCGTCCTTCAGGGGAATCACCACTGACCAGTCATCCGCAGTTATGAGCTTATAGGCTGGAGACCCGCTCGCAAGAAGCTGACCGGTGCTGTATACGGTTTTCTGATAATGTTCCTTGGAAAAGGTATCTTCCGTGATCTGATCTGCCGTAAGCTGTTCCATTCCATCGGTGGAATAGACCACGATCCCGTTTTCCTTTGCATATCCTTTCTGGAGAGAAAGATCCTCACCGGTGGCACCAAGCTCCGTCAGCATGTTGATGTTCAGATATTCCATGAGTCTGGAGGACATACTGTTATTCAGATCATAAATCCTGGAAAAAGTCTGATCAGAATAGGAGCTGCTGAACGCCGAAAGCTGTGTCTTCAGTTCTTTTAAGTTCGCTTCGGTCAGACGGCTCTCACTTCCGGCTGTTTTATTGAGATAATCATTGACTGCGCCGTTTTCATCAACGGCAAACACCAGATTTCCAACGGCAGCCTTTCCCTTTTCCTGGAGATAATAGCTGACATAGCCGGAATATTCAGAATTGACGACTTGTTCCGTCCGTAAAATAACACCGGTGTAATAGGAATCGTTGGCGATATCACCGTCCTGTACTTCATACATTTTAATTTTCGGTTTTACGGCGTACCGGATCATGGTGATCACCAAATATAAGAAAATAACGGCAAACACGATCATGCCGATATTGATATTTTTCGGTTTTTTATATCGGATAATTTTCTTTTTTGCCACGGATCTGCTCCTCTATCTGGATATCATTCCCATCAATAATCGGATGGAAACGGAACATACTAAAAGAAAAAAGGAGGAAAACAATTATGAATTCCAACCCACTGGATTATACAGCCCTTGCCATCGCCATTATCGGAGCCGTCAACTGGGGACTCATCGGCTTTTTCCGATTTGATCTGGTCGCATTCCTGTTCGGAGAAATGACACTGCTTTCCAGGATCGTCTACGCGGTTGTCGGGATCTGCGGACTGTATCTGATCAGCCTGTTCGGGCGGATCGGAATAAATGAATAAGGATTCTCCGCCGCAGTGCGATCCCCGCGGAGCGTTTTTGGTTTCATAAGACGCACTTTCCTATGAAACATGAAAGAACGGGACGTGGGGGCACGTCCCGAATTCTTCACGTTTATAACAGAATGCATTCAGACAAAGCGTTCTGTGTATGTACTGCTTACAGTGAAACAATGACCTTGGATTGTGCATGCTCCGGTAATTCCTGAGCATCCATGGAAATACTGAGAACGATGGAAACACCGTACTGCTGTCCAAGCTGTTCCAGCTCGATCAGCGCTGCGGACACATCCTGGCCTTCCAGGTGTGCCAGTTTTAAGAAGCTGTCCAGGAAAACATATTCCAGATCGTAATCCTGAGAAATGATTCCACATAAGAATCCGATAAACGCATTGTATGAACGGATCGGATAATCGCTGACATTGATCAGACGAATCTTATTGTCAAGCTCGTGCATGCTCTTTGTGTCTTTGTCGAGGTAAACGATCGACCCCTTGCACTCTGCTACGGCTACATTAGCCTTGTCCAGAAGAAATTTTGTCTTTCCGTTTCCCATCTTCCCCGCGATAATCTGCACCATAATGCACTCCTCCTTTAGTCACTTGTCGTAATTCGATTCTGATAAATCTTGATTTAATTATAGGATAAAACTTACAAAAATTCAATGCTTAATTCCGTTTTATTGTGGAATTTTTGAAAGTTTTTTGAAAGTTTAAAAACAACACCGCTTTCTGCCTTATGGTACCTTGGAAAGGAGCGCTGTCATATTGGCGTACAGATCCTCCTTGCCGGATGCCTTTAAGACCACGCTGACATAAGGTGTTCCAGAAGCATCCTCAGAAAGAAGTGACAGACAATACCCGGCTTCCGGAGTCGTACCGGTCTTTCCGCCGATGGGCGTTACCCCATCCGGTGCCTGCGCCTTTCCGTTAAAATACCAGATACCCCGCCCCCAGGTAAGAGAAGTCGGAGATCCGCCGATGGTAAAATCGGCAGTATATTCCTGGGTACTGATGATATCGATAAATTTTTCATACTTCATGGCTTCCCGATAAATT
This sequence comes from uncultured Lachnospiraceae bacterium, assembly GCA_934351765.1. Classification (GTDB taxonomy): domain Bacteria; phylum Bacillota; class Clostridia; order Lachnospirales; family Lachnospiraceae; genus Lientehia. Next base: position 2,162 of record CAKRJM010000145.1, read on the forward strand.
AAATAGATATCGTAAGCGGTTGTATAATGATTCGGATCAGAAAGCCCGTGAGCGTTGCTGTAATGGGTTCCTGCCGCCCCCAGCCGTTTTGCTTCCTGATTCATCAGCTCCACAAAGGCTTCCTCACTGCCGGCCACTCCGTAAGCGATCACATTGGCGGCATCATTTCCGGATGGCAGCATCAGACCGTACAGAAGCTGTTCCAGCGTAAGCGTACAGTCAGGAATGATATGGCAAAGAGAGGAGCCGGGATCTAAATCTGCCAGCATATGTGCCTCCACCGTGATCTCCTGATCCAGATCTCCGTATTTCAGAGCTACCAGGCAGGTCATTACCTTGGTGACACTGGCCGGTTCCAGCCGTTCCAATGCGTTTTTGCTGAAGCATATCGTTCCGTCCGAAGCATTGAAGGTAATTCCGGCTTCTGCCGTAACTGCGGGATCCTCTCCCACATTTCCCGACACTGCCGCCAGGTTTTCTCCAAATAACGGAAATGGCTCCAATGCTTCCGTTCCGTCCGCTCCCTTAGCGGATACTTCATAAGGATGAAGCATGGAAAAGGATACCGTATAGTTTTTATAACCAAAGAAAAGCAGTCCGCCGGCGGCCGCACAAAGGAGCAGTAAGATCAGAATGGCTGACCGTCTTGCACGTCTCCGGCTTTTTTTAACCTGCTCTGCCGTTGTTGTTCTGGGCATAACTCATTCCCCCATGCGTTTATTTAAAGGCTTCTCTCCATTCCATGTCACCGCGCTCCAGTGCCTTTACCAGAAGCTCTGCGGTCGCCAGGTTGGTCGCCAGAGGAATGTTGTGCATATCGCACAGGGTCGCCACCTTGAATACATCCGGTTCATGAGACTTCGGATGAAGAGGATCGCGCAGAAAGATCACCAGATCGATCTGGTTGCTTTCGATCTGAGCCGCAAGCTGCTGCTCTCCGCCCAGATGTCCTGCCAGGAATTTGTGAACGTTCAGATTCGTTACTTCCTCGATGAGACGGCCGGTGGTACCGGTTGCGTAAAGCTCATGGCGGCATAAGATCCCGCGGTAAGCGATTGTAAAGTTCTGCATCAATTTTTTCTTTGCATCATGGGCGATCAGTCCAACATTCATGCTCAGAACCCTCCTCTGTTATTTTCATAGTTTCTTTGAAGCCCCACATTTAATACCAGTCCCATACCGATAAAGATACTGAGTAAGGAACTTAAACCTGCACTGATAAAGGGCAGCGGAATTCCGGTATTGGGAAGCAGTCCCGATGCGACCCCCACATTGATAAAGGTCTGGACCGCTACAAGAGCTGCCATGCCGCTGCAGATCAGGCGGCCCTGGAGATCCTTGGCACGCGCTGCCATATAAATACATTCTGCCACAAGAAGCGCCAAAAGTCCAATGATAATTACACTTCCGATAAATCCGACCTCTTCCCCGATGACAGCAAAGATAAAATCGGTGTCCTCCTCCGACAAAAAGTTGCCGTTCTTTACCGAGGCAAAGGTTGTTGTGGCGATTCCCTTTCCGTGAAGCTGACCGGATCCGATGGCCATGATGGAGTTCTGCTGCTGCTGGGTCATATCCGTGGAAAACTTGGACGGATTGATCCAGGCCATGATCCGGTTTACCTGATAAGGCTCCAGGAGCTTCTGTCCCTCCTGCTGGATATAGTAAATAAACCAGACCGCAGACGGAACTAAGACCGCCAGGGTTCCCAGGATCCACTTATAGCTGATCTTTGCCACATAGATGAGAACCAGGAAAATAAAGGTCACCACCAGAGTCGTGGAAAGGTTCGGCTGATCAAAAATCAGGTAAGCCGGAACTGCAAACAGGAGCAGTGATGCCACCACGACCTGAACCTTACTGATTCTTTCCCGGTGCTTGTAAAAAAACATGGCGAAGAAGCAGATCATCAGGATCTTTGAAAACTCCGAGGGCTGGATCTGGCCAATTCCGGGAAGCACCAGCCATCGCTGGGCGCCGCTGTTTCCGCTGATTCCCATGAACTTGGTCGCCAGCAGAATCCCGATATTCACGACATAAAGCAGCCAGTACATGCTTAAAACCCAGTGGTAATCTACCATGGCAACAAACAGCATGCACGCCGCACCAAGCACTACGCCGAAAATCTGTTTATTAAAGGTATCGGAGCCGGTGCTGATGGTGGCACTTCGTACAAACAGGATCCCGATCACTGCCAGAGACAGGATTAAAAGGATCATCCGGATGTTGAAATATCTGAAACGGTAATCTTTGAATTTAAACATATCTTATGTCCTTATTTCTCAGGATTTCCATTTTTCATGTCCTTAATCGGAATGTTGGCAAACAGCGCCGGTACCGTTCTGTTTCCGTCTTCCGACGGTGTTGTGGTGATCTGGATATCCAGCGCATCTGTGTCCACATCCATATATTTGGAAATCACTTTGATGATGTCATTTTTAATGGCCTCCATGACCTCCGGGGAGCAGTTGGCACGGTCTGAAACCAGAAGAAGTTTCAGACGGTCCTTGGCTCCATTCCCCGATTTGGTTTTGGAGAAAAATTCAATCAGTCCCGGTCCCGTTCCCCCTACTTCTTTTTAAACATACCCGCCAGTCTGGAAAAGAACCCGGTCTTTTCATTTAAATCCAGCATGGGGACTTCTTCTCCTGTAATCCGTCTGGCAATGTTCATGTAAGCCTGTCCCGCCAGGCAGTCGGAGCCGGTCAGAGGCTCGCCCTGATTGGTGGCGATCACGATATGTTCATCGTCCGGAACAGCACCGATGAGATGAACGGCAAGAATATCTACAACATCTTCAATGGACATCATATCGCCCCGTTTTACCATATCCATGCGGATTCGGTTCACCACCAGATCAATCTTATGAATATCGTTGGCCTCCAGAAGTCCGATGATCCGGTCCGCATCGCGGATGGCAGAGACCTCCGGCGTCGTCACGACTACTGCCCGGTCTGCACCGGCAATGGCATTTTTAAACCCCTGCTCGATTCCTGCGGGACAGTCTAACAGAATATAATCAAACTCTTCCTTTAGCGATTCGATCAGTTTTTTCA
>CAKRJM010000146.1 GCA_934351765.1 uncultured Lachnospiraceae bacterium
GCAAGAGAAAACGGAATCAAGCCCAAGAAGGCAGAGAAGTCAAACGGAAAGAAAGTCGCTGTTATCGGTTCCGGTCCGTCCGGACTTTCCTGTGCAGGCGACCTGGCAAAGCTTGGCTATGAAGTGACGATCTTCGAGGCACTCCATGAGGCAGGCGGCGTGCTTACATACGGAATTCCGGAATTCCGTCTTCCTAAGGACAAGGTTGTAAAGCCTGAGGTTGAAAATGTTCAGTCTCTCGGTGTAACCATTGAGAAGGATGTTATCGTCGGCAAGTCCGTAACCATTGACGAGCTGTTAAATGAAGAAGGCTTTGATGCCGTATTCATCGGTTCCGGTGCCGGTCTCCCGATGTTCATGGGAATCCCCGGAGAGAACGCAAACGGCGTATTCTCCGCAAACGAGTACCTGACAAGAAGCAACCTGATGAAAGCAAGACTGGATGACTATGCAACTCCCATGCCGGAGAGCAAGAAGGCAGTCATCGTCGGCGGCGGAAACGTGGCAATGGATGCTGCAAGAACCGCACTCCGTCTTGGTGCTGAGACTCATATCGTATACAGAAGAAGTGAAGCAGAGCTTCCTGCAAGAGCAGAGGAAGTTCATCATGCAAAAGAAGAAGGAATCATTTTCGATCTTCTGACCAACCCGGTTGAGATCCTTACAGATGACAAGGGCTGGGTAAGAGCAGTACGCTGCGTAAAGATGGAGCTGGGTGAGCCCGATGCTTCCGGAAGACGCCGTCCTGTACCGGTTGAGGGCTCCGAGTTCGAGATTGAGTGTGACGCAGTAATCATGTCCCTCGGTACTTCTCCGAACCCGCTTATCTCCTCTACCACAAAGGGGCTTGAGATCAACAAGAAGAAGTGTATCGTTGCTGAGGCAGATACCGGTAAGACAAGCAAAGACGGCGTTTACGCCGGCGGCGATGCCGTAACCGGTGCAGCGACCGTAATCCTGGCGATGGAAGCAGGCCGTGCCGGTGCAAAGGGAATTCATGAATTCCTGTCCAAATAAGGAGGAACTATGGTTAAGCATATCGTAAGCTGGAAATTTAAGCCCGAGGTAACCGAAGAGCAGAGAACAGCCATTGCGGCTGATTTTGAAAAGCGTCTGTTAGAGGTAAAGAAAGCAGCAGCCGGAGTGATCGATGTAAAGGTGATCGCACCGCCTCTGCCTACAAGCTCTGTGGATCTTGTTCTTGATGGGACCTTTGAGACAGCAGAAGCTCTGGCGGCATATCAGGTACATCCCGGTCATGTAGAAGCGGTCGGAGCCTGTGTGAAACCGTATTTGACAGACCGTACCTGCTGTGACTACGAAGTATTATAACCATATGAAACGGAACCTGTGCATATCAGGTTCCGTTAAGGCGCTCCCGATTATGGAAGCGCCTTTTGTAACAGAAAATCTCAGGGGAGTTTTCTGTTATACAAAGGATATGAATATGTAAGAACATATTTTTCAGGGGAATGAATGAAAAACAAATGGATATAAAACGAAAGGAGAAGGAAGTATGTTAGAACAGTTAAAGGAAGAGGTTTACCGCGCCAATATGGAGCTGCCGGCTCACGGCCTGGTGGTTTATACCTGGGGAAATGTAAGTGCCATCGACCGGGAAAGCGGTCTGGTAGTGATTAAGCCCAGCGGCGTAAACTATGCAACCATGAAGCCCGAAGATATGGTAGTTGTGGATCTGGATGGAAAGGTTGTGGAAGGAAAGCTCCGCCCGTCATCGGATACACCGACCCATGTGGAGCTTTACAAGGCCTTTGAGGGCATCGGCGGTGTGGTTCATACCCATTCTGCATGGGCGACCTCCTGGGCGCAGGCAGGAAGAGGCATTCCCTGCTACGGAACGACTCATGCCGATTATTTTTACGGAGAGATCCCTTGTGCCAGGGTTCTGACACCGGAAGAGGTGGAGGAAGCTTATGAGAAGAATACCGGAAAGGTGATCATCGAGGCATTTGAGGACCGCGATCCGTTATCCTGCCCCGGTGTGCTCTGCACCAGCCATGGACCATTTACCTGGGGAAAAAATGCAGCGGAGGCTGTTCATAATGCAGTTGTCCTGGATGAGGTTGCCAAGATGGCGGCACAGACGGAGATGATCAATCCCAAGATCCGTCCGGCGGTTCAGTACGTTCAGGATAAGCATTATTACCGCAAGCATGGTGCAAACGCATACTACGGTCAGAAGTAAGCATTTACGGAAAACGAAAGCAGGCCGGATAAGACTGAAAACGAAAGCAGGCCGGATAAGACCGAAAATAAAAGCAGGCCAGATAGGCTGAAAACGAAATGAAGGCGGCAGGCTTGCCGGAATAAAGAAACTCCTCTTTGCAGATACTAGGAAAAACTGCAGAGAGGAGTTTTTCTGATGGAGGATCACAAAAGCCCTTATGGGAAAAACGGAGCAGGATCGCAGAAAGAGTCGAAGCGTCTTTCTCAGAGTCTGGAAGAAAACAGGAGCTGGTTTCATAGACTGTTACGGGTGGATCAGAATTTTGATGTAATCTGCCGCAGCATTACCATCGGAGGACGGCAGGCATGTGTCTATCTGATTGACGGCTTCACCGAAAATTCGGTTCTTCAGCGTGTGCTGCAGTATCTGGGAAGCGTGGAAGCAGATAGGATGCCGGGAACAGCAGAGGCGTTTGCAAAACGGCACCTGCCTTATGGTCAGGTTGGCGTTCTGCAGGACACGGAGCAGATCATAACGCAGCTCCTGATGGGAATCACGGTTCTGATCATAGACGGCTATGATTCGGCATTTACGATGGATTGCCGCGATTATCCGGCAAGGAGCGTGGAGGAGCCCGGAAAGGAGAAGGTGCTCCGTGGCTCCAGAGACGGGTTTGTTGAGACGCTGACCCTGAATACAGCAATGATCCGGCGTCGGATCCGAGACCCGAAGCTGACGGTGGAGATCACCCAGGCAGGGAAGGCCTCCCATACCGACATTGCCATCTGCTATATGGAAGGGAGAGTCGATGAAGCACTGCTCTGTCAGATCAAGGAGCGGATCGGTGGGATCCGGGCAGATGCACTGACCATGAACCAGGAAAGTCTGGCGGAGTGTATTTATCCTCACAAATGGTATAATCCTTTTCCGAAATTTAAATATTCGGAGCGGCCGGATACGGCGGCTGCGCATCTGCTGGAGGGAAACATCATCATTCTGGTGGATACCTCACCGGCGGCCATGATCCTGCCGTCTTCGGTGTTTGACATTATCGAGGAGGCGGATGACTTTTATTTTCCGCCGCTGACGGGAACATACCTGCGTTTGTCCCGTATGACCATCTCTGTACTTGGTGTATTTCTGACTCCCATATGGCTGCTGCTCATGCAGAATCCGGACTGGATCCCGAATTCTCTGGAATTTATTAAGGTACGGGACACGGTGAATGTTCCGTTGATCTGGCAGCTCCTGATCCTGGAATTTTCCATTGACGGCCTGCGCCTGGCTGCACTCAACACGCCAAGCATGCTCAGTACGCCGTTAATCGTTATTGCGGCGCTGGTGGTTGGAGAGTTCGCTGCAAACTCCGGCTGGTTTAACTCGGAAACGATGCTTTACATGGCCTTTGTAGCATTGTCCAACTATACCCAGTCCAGCTTTGAGCTTGGCTATGCATTAAAATTCATGCGTCTGCTCCTGCTGGTTCTGACTGCGGCGCTGGACCTCTGGGGGTTTCTTATCGGAGCACTGATATTCATCTGCTCGATCGTATTTAATAAGACTATTTCAGGAAAAAGCTATATTTATCCGCTGATCCCGTTCAGTCTGAAGGAGCTGAAGCGTCGTCTTTTCCGGGCAAGACTGACACCGAATGAACGGGAAAGCTGATTCCCGAAAGAACAAATGAGAATCAATCTCAACAGTTATTGACAAACATTATCAACTAAAATACAATAATATCATTATGATATGCTTCAGCAGGAGGAAACCATGACATTAACAGAAGGAAACATCGGAGGGGTTTATCTGGTGACGGGAATGAAATTACAGGAATCCATTACCAGACGGCTGGAAGCCCTTGGTATGAATGAAAAAACGAAGCTGACCATTCTGGAAAAGAAAAAGAAGGGAGCTTCGATCATCCGGCTCCGCGGTACAAGGCTGGCGCTCGGGCGTCCGATCACGGATGGAATTCTTGTAATTCCCCAAGCGGAGGGAAACGAATTTCGGAAGCAGAATGGAGCAGAGGCCGGAACATATAGCAGCAAAGCAGCATCAAAGGAGGGCGGGGACTTATGATCAGACGAAGATCCTGCTGTGCACGGCCTGAGATGCAGACACAGGAAATCAGAACAGAGACTCAGAACGGACCGGAGATCACGGTAGCGTTTGTAGGAAATCCCAACTGCGGTAAGACAACCCTGTTTAATGCACTGACGGGGGCAACGCTGAAGGTCGCTAACTGGCCGGGAGTTACCGTGGAACGGGTAGAGGGCGAGGCGAAATACAAGGATCAGAGGATCCGCGTGATTGATCTTCCCGGTATTTACAGCCTGACCTCATACAGCATCGAGGAAAAGGTTTCGAGAAAGTGCGTAATGGATGAGAAGGTGGATGTGATCATCAATGTGGTGGATGCATCCAGTCTGGAACGAAATCTGTATCTGACACTCCAGCTTCTGGAGCTGGGAAAACCATTGATTTTGGCTCTCAATATGATGGATATCGTGGAGGAGCGGGGCATGGAGATCGATCTGCACCGGCTTCCGGAAATGCTGGGAAATATTCCGGTGATTCCGGTGTCTGCCAGAAAACGGACCGGTCTGGAGGTTCTGCTCCATGCAGTTGTCCATCACAGTGAAGAAACACCGGACATTACAGGAATCCGTTATTCCCGTGGATTAGAGGCGAAGATCGGAAAGATCTCAGAGGCGTTGGAGACAACCTATGGGAAGCTTCCCAATGTTCGATGGACTGCAATCAAGGAACTGGATTTTGATGAGGTGATCCGGGAAGAATATCCCCTCGACCTTCCGCAGGTGCTGGATCGTTCCTACGAGAAGCAGATCATCAGTGAAAAATACGATTACATAGAAGAGGTTATGGAAGAATGTATGGTGAATCGGGAGCGGAAAGCAGCTCTGACGGAAAAGGCAGACCGGATCCTGACTCACCCGTTCTGGGGTGTGCCGGTGTTCCTTGTGATCCTGGCGGCTGTATTTTTCCTGACCTTTACGGTAGGCGATTT
>CAKRJM010000147.1 GCA_934351765.1 uncultured Lachnospiraceae bacterium
GGGGCAGCCTGTCCTGGTGTGGTTCTATTTTACCACAGATATGTCATTTACTCCAGTTCAAATGCACCGGTATAAAGCTGGTAATACTTGCCCTTCTGGGCAATGAGCTGTTCGTGGTCGCCGCGCTCGATGATCCGTCCATGCTCCAGCACCATGATGGCGTTGGAATTCTTTACGGTGGAAAGCCGGTGGGCGATGACAAACACGGTACGGCCCTTCATAAGGCTGTCCATGCCCTTCTGAACGATGGCTTCTGTTCTGGTATCGATGCTGGAGGTTGCTTCATCCAGGATCATAACCGGCGGGTCGGCTACGGCTGCCCTCGCAATGGAGAGAAGCTGGCGCTGGCCCTGGGAAAGTCCCTCACCGTTGTCAGTGAGCATCGTATCATAGCCCTGGGGCAGACGGCTGATGAAATCGTCTGCATTGGCAAGCTTCGCTGCCTGGCGCACCTCCTCGTCAGTGGCGTCCAGACGTCCGTAACGGATGTTTTCCATGACCGTTCCGGTGAACAGGTTCGTATCCTGGAGCACAATTCCGAGGGAACGGCGCAGATCCTGCTTTCTGATCTTGTTGATGTTGATATTGTCATAGCGGATCTTTCCGTCATCGATATCATAAAACCGGTTGATCAGGTTGGTGATGGTGGTCTTTCCGGCTCCTGTGGCGCCGACAAAGGCAATCTTCTGACCCGGCTTTGCATAAAGGCTCACGTTATGGAGCACCGTCTTATTTGGCTCATAACCAAAATCCACATCAAAGAACCGCACATCACCGGTCAGTCTGGTATAGGTGACCTCGCCGGTTTCATGGGGATGCTTCCATGCCCAGATACCGCTCCGCTCCGTTGTTTCTCTGACATACTGCGCGGGGATCTGCTCCGGAAGTCCCTCGCTGCCCTCTCCGGTCTGATAAATTTCACGGTACTGCTCCGGTGCATCCTCCGTCAGACAGATCCTTGTTAAGGTTACATATCCATCATCTGCCTCCGGCTTCTCATCGGTCAGAGCAAAGATCCGCTCGGCACCGGCAAGCGCCATGATGATGGCATTGATCTGCATGGACATCTGGTTGATGGGCATGGTGAAGCTTCGGGAAAGCTGAAGGAAGGATGCAATGGCTCCAAGGGTCAGTCCTCCCACACCGTTGACTGCAAGGAGACCGCCGAACACAGCCAGCAGCACATACTGGAGATTGCCCAGATTCATGGCAATGGGGCCGAGGGTGTTTGCATAGCCGTTGGCCTTTGCCGCGTTCATGCACAGCTCATCGTTTTTCCGGTCGAATTCTTCCTTTGCCTCTTCCTCGTGACAGAACACCTTGATGACCTTCTGTCCGTTTATCATCTCCTCGATATAGCCGTTGACCTCACCGAGGGAACGCTGCTGATGGATAAAGAAGCCGGCACTTTTACCCGCCACCTTTTTTGTAACAAATAACAGGCAGCTGATCGTCACCAGGATAAACAATGTCAGATACACGCTGGTGTAAAGCATGGCGGCAAACACCATGACAATGGTCATGCAGGAGGACAGAAGCTGGGGAAAGCTCTGGGACACCATCTGCCGCAGGGTATCGATGTCATTGGTATAATGGCTCATGACATCGCCAAAGGTATGGGTGTCAAAGTAGCGCACCGGCAGAGTCTGCATGTGGGCGAACATATCGTCACGGATCCGCTTCTGGACACCCTGGGAGATGCCTGCCATGAACCAGTTATAAAGGAAGGTGGAGCAGACGCCGATCACATAGATGCCTGCCATGGTAAGGATGGCACGGACCAGTCCGTCAAAGACCGGCGATGCTTCCAGAAGAAGCGGTTCAATGTACTGATCGATGAGGATCTGGAGGAAGAGGGAGCCTGCCACGTTGGCGATGGTGCTCAGGAAAATGCAGACCAGTACCGCGGCGAACAGTGCCTTGTTTTCTCCGGCAATGTAGGCAAAGAGCCTTTTGGCCGTTCCCCAGTTAAGCTTCATGCCCTTCGGTGCCGCGCCGGGCTTCCTGCCGCCGTGTCCCGGCATTTTTGCTTCTCGTACGGCTTCTTTCTTATTTTCCATTCCGGCTTCCTCCTTTCGTCTGAGATTCATAAACTTCCCGGTAAATCTCGTTGGTCTTTAACAGCTCCTCCGGCGTTCCGAAGCCGCAGACACGGCCGCTGTCCAGAACAATGACCTTATCGGCATCCTCCACGGAGGAGATCCGCTGAGCAATGATGAACTTTGTGGTATCGGGGATCTCTTCCCGAAATGCCTTTCGGATCATGGCATCTGTTGCCGTATCCACCGCACTGGTGGAATCATCCAGGATCAGGATCTTCGGCTTCTTTAATAAGGCCCGGGCAATGCAGAGGCGCTGGCGCTGGCCGCCGGACACATTGGAACCGCCCTGCTCGATGTAGGTGTCATACCCGTCGGGGAACTCGCGGATAAAGCCATCCGCCTGAGCAAGCTCACATGCATGGACAAGCTCCCCGTCCGAGGCCTCCGGATTGCCCCACCGCAGATTTTCTTTGATCGTTCCGGAGAACAGCACGTTCTTCTGGAGCACCATTGCTACCTGATTTCGCAGCACCTCCAGGTCATAGTCGCGCACATTTCGTCCGCCGACCAGCACCTGTCCGCAGGTGGCGTCATACAGTCTTGGAATGAGCTGCACCAGGGAGCTCTTGGACGAACCGGTTCCGCCGATGATCCCCACCGTCTCTCCTGACTGAATGGAAAGATTGATCCCTGACAGGCACAGCTTGTTCTTATCACCGGCATAACTGAAATCCACATGGTCGAAAACCACGGAGCCGTCAGCCACCTCCATAACCGGAGAGGCCGGATTCTTGATATCGCTCTCTTCCTCCAGGATCTCCACGATACGCTCCGCGGAGGCTCTGGAAATGATGATCATGACAAACACATTGGACAGCATCATCAGGCTCATGAGGATCTGCATGGTATAAGAGAACATGCTCATAAGCTGACCGGTGGTCATACCGCCTGCCATTCCATGGCTGCCGATAATGAGACGGGCACCGATCCAGGAGATTAAGAGCATACAGGTATAAACAGCCACCTGCATCAGTGGCATGTTAAATGCTACGATGTGCTCTGCCTTTTTGAAATCCTTATAGATGCTGTCGGATACCTTTCCGAACTTTTCGTTTTCATGATCCTCACGGACGAAGGATTTCACCACGCGGATCCCGTGAAGATTCTCCTGTACAACGATGTTCAGCTTATCGTAGGTTTTGAATACCCGCTCGAACAGCGGATGTGCATGAGTCACGATCAGGTACAGTCCCAGTGCCAGCACGGGGATCACACAAAGGTAGATCAGCGCCAGCTGAGCACTTACCGTAAAGGACATGATCAGCGCAAAGACCAGCAGGATCGGCGCACGGACCGCCATGCGGACGATCATCTGAAACGCGTTCTGTACGTTAGTCACATCCGTTGTCATTCTGGTCACAATACTTGCCGTTGAAAACTTATCAATGTTGCCAAAGGAATATTCCTGTACCTTATAGTACATGTCATGGCGCAGGTTTCCGGCAAATCCGGCAGACGCCTTCGCAGCAAACCGCGCCGCAAGGACTCCGAAGCTCAGAGAGATCATGCAGCACACCGCCAGGATCAGCCCATAGCGCAGGATTGCCGGCATAGAACCTTTGTCAATTCCGCTGTCGATGAGCCTCGCCATAAACAGAGGGATCACCACCTCCATGAAGCCCTCTCCGACAATGAAAAGCGGGGCTAAAATGGAATCCCGTTTGTACTGTCTGATACAGGATGCAAGTTTCTTAATCATACGGTCACCTCTTCCTAGTTCTCACAGTGTTCTGTCCGGAGATTGTTCCGGATCTTTTCCAGTAAACAGCTTAAGGTCTCGATTTCCTCCGGAGACAGATCCCTGGAGATCTGCCGTTCCATGGAATCGATCTCGCTTTCTACCGAAGCATGAATGGAGACTGCCTTTTCTGTCATAATGATCCGCTTGAGCCTGGCGTCATAGGACACCGGTTCCCGATAGATCAGCCCGTTTTTCTCCATAAGCTGCAGTAATCCCGTAGCCGTCGACCGGCGGATATCAAACCGTTTTTCGATGTCTTTCTGGAAAACCTCTTCCTCCCGGTGTTCATATAAAAACCGCAGGATCCAGGCGTGCATGCCTGTCATCTCGTTGGCATATTCCATGGATGACATGGATGCGATATAGCGATGGATCCGCTTGGAGGTCCGGTTGATCTCCAGACCGATGTGTCTTACCTCTTTCTCTTCTGACATAGCCCCTCCATTTGTTCGAGTCCTAACAGTTCGACTCCGAACATTCTAGCACCGGGGAGGAGCAATGTCAAGGATGAATTTTTATTGACAGGATATACGCCGGAGCTGTCTAATTCTGCAATAAAATCACTTCTGGCGGCTGGTTTATCCGCACAGGTAATGAGCCATGATGACTGCTCCGGCAGCTCCGACAAGGGTGGCAGTCAGTGCCCCTGCCAGGGTGTATCTGGTTTTTGTAACTTTTATGCTCATGAAGTAAAGGCTCATAGTATAGAATACCGTTTCGGTACAGCTAAGAAGCAGCGAAACCATCATACCGGCCAGGGAATCGGGACCGTTTTCCCGAAATACATCCATGGCAAGGCCGGTGGCGGCTGAGGAGGAGAACAGCTTCACAAAAAAGACGGGCAGCACCTGGGAGGGCAAAATGGATTCTGGGATCAGCTTTCCCACGGTCTTTCCCAGGGCTTCCAGAAATCCGGACGCACGCAGGAGGCCGGTGGCGGCCATGAGTCCGCAAAGCGTCGGCGCGATCTCAGCCGCTGTCCGAAGTCCTTTTTTCGCGCCGCGGATAAAGTCCTCAAACACCGGTCGTCCTGCCCGCAGCCCGAACAGCACCACGGCCAGTGTCACAAGAGGGATCATGAGCTGGGAGATCCGGATCATCATAATAAAACTCCCCCGCATATCATCTTCATAATATACGGGGAAGTCCTGGATTCTATTCTGAGAATCAAAACTAAATCCGCTTCTTCCGGATCTGTTTTTATCTCTGAGTTTTACGATATACTTTTGATTGCTGAATTTTACGATATACTTTTGATCGCTGCCTGCTCGATGGCAAGTCCTTCTTTGTAGTGCTCCATGAATACTGCGAAGCCCTTTACATCCTCCGGATCGGG
>CAKRJM010000148.1 GCA_934351765.1 uncultured Lachnospiraceae bacterium
CAACCAGAACAGGTCATTGGGAAATAAATGATTGATACAAAGGCATAGTCCACAAAAACTATGCCTTTATATTTTTCGGTAGCAACATCCGGTCATCAATATAATAATCACAGGAGATTTTCCGGCTGTTATGGTCGTGTTACTCTGTCTGCAGAAAGAAAGCCAGGAGCTGGTGAGGACAAAGGAAGTCTGTAACAGTCGTTCAGGGTCTTACTTTGTCGAATCGCTTGCGTTTTTCTGTAAGGTATTATAACATATCTGCAAGCAGTCCTTTGTTTTATTCTGATTGTGTTATTCTGATCGTTTTATTCTAATGCCCGTTCGGGCGGATTTTCCCGGAGAAATTTAACAACTTAAATCAACAGAAAATTCAGGAGAAGATGGTATGGCAAAAAAGAAAAAGATGTCAAAAGAGGAGCGGGAGCGTTATGATGCGCTGGTGATGCAGATGAAGCAGTATGAAAAGCAGGGCATCGGTCTGAGCCTCAGCGGTCGGGAAATGTCCGCCGAAGAGATCGCCGGTGCATGTGCAGTGCGGGAGCATGGCATGTATATGGGCGATTATATCTGGACTGCGGACGGCCGCCTCTCGGAAATACGGTACGATAAGATCAAGGAAGAACCCGAAACAAAAACACCGCAGTAAACAAATCTGACAGACCCGGCGAAAACCGGAAATGTACAATCATTCATTGGGCGGAAGCCCACTCTCATTTATAAAAGGGTCTGGCTCTGAAGATATTAAAATTTTCTGATTTTTTTCCATCACAGGCGGATTTTAAAAAATCTATGCTATACTGTAAGCGGCACCAGGGAAAAACAGATGAGGTTACAGTTATGGCAGAATTACGAAGAACTTATGACAGGCGGGGGCAAAAAAACGGAAAAGCCGGGGGCAGATCGTCTGAACCGATAAGAAACAGAAGCGGAAGGAGAAAGCAAAAGCACCGTTCGCCGGCGGGAATTGCGTTTCTTCTTGCGGCGCTGGCGTTTCTTGCGGTCTGTGGCTATGTGCTGCTGCGAAAGTACGGGCCGGGGCGTACCTGGGCGGATTATGGAAGCGTTTATGGTATGGGAGCCGAAGGAACGGCAGTGTTTTATAACGGGGTACAGGCCGAAGGAACAGCAGTGATCCGGAATGACCGCATCTATGTGCCGGACGGCGCAGCCTCTGAGGCTGACAGCCGCTGGTATCTCAGTGACGAAGGACTGCTTCTTTATTCACTGGCGGACGAGACGGTGGAGATTCAGCCGTCATCGACCGCGTATACAAGAAACGGCGCGGTAACGGATGTGGGCTATGAGATCTTCTATGTGGAAGAGGGAACAGCCTACATATCCGTAGATTTTATGGAGAGCTTTGCCGGCGTGAAGGCAAGCAGCTTTCCGGCAGATGAAGAGAAAGGAATTCCGGCAAGGCTGTACCTGGACAGTGACTGGGGAACCCATGAACAGGCGCAGGCAGCCGGAAAAACGGCTGTGCGGATCCTGGCCGGGATCAAAAGTCCGATCCTGACAAAGACAAAAAAAGGAAGTACCCTTCAGATTATAGATTCCGTGGATGACTGGACAAGAGTGCGGACTGAGGACGGATTTATCGGGTATGTGAAGACCAGCCAGCTGAAAAACAGAGAAGAATATGAACTGACATCATCGGTGAGTCTGCCGGAGTACACCACGATCCATCTGGACGAGCCGGTCTGCATGGCGTGGCACCAGGTGTTTTCAGCGGCGGACAATGAAAAGCTGTCGCTGTATCTGGAAGATACCGAGGGGATCAATGTGCTTTCTCCCACCTGGTTTTCGGTGGCGGATCATGCGGGGACCCTGGATTCTCTGGCGGATGCTTCCTATGTGGCACAGGCCCATGGACAGGGGATTCAGGTCTGGGCATTGATCGATGATTTTAATACCGATGTGGATGATCTGACGCTGCTTTCCTCCACGGCGGCGCGGAAAAACATGATCGACCAGCTTCTGGCGGCAGCGGCGGAAACAGGATTTGACGGGATCAATCTGGACTTCGAGAGTATCAGGCAGGACAGTGCGTCCCATTATCTTCAGTTTGTCCGGGAGCTTTCTGTTGCCTGCCGGAAAGCAGGACTGGTATTTTCGATTGATAATTATTCCAGCGGACGGAGCTGGTATAATCTCCGTGAGCAGGGCATGGTGGCAGATTATATCGCGATCATGGGCTACACAGAGCATTACAAGGGCTGCTGCGCCGGAACAAATGCATCGCTGAGCTTTTCGGAGAATGGGATCAAAACGGCACTCCAGTATGTTCCTGCGGATAAGGTCATTAACGGACTTCCGTTTTATATGCGGCTCTGGAAGGAGACACCGGAGGAAAACGCCGGAGCAGACGAAACGCTGTATGAGGATGGAAAGTCGGTGTATGACGGAAAATATGCGAGAGATTCCAGGGCCATCAGCATGAGTGAGGCGCAGAGCCTGATTTCCGAGCATGGCGTGACACCGGAGTGGGATGACAGTCTGGGCCAGTATTATGCTCAGTATGAGGAGGATGGTTCCACCTACCGGATCTGGGTGGAGGATCTGAAATCCCTGGAATTAAAGATGCAGAAGGTACAGCAGTACGGGATCGCCGGAGCGGCATTCTGGAAGCTGGGGCTGGAGACCAGCGATGTCTGGCCGATGATCGGAAGATATCTGCAGGGAGCGGGCTGAGCAGTTGCCGGGCCGTGCGTTCCAGAGACAAAATCCGGCAGATGGAGAGGCCGGATCTTCGGGAGGAGAGTGGAAGAAAACTGAATTTTTGGTAAAAATATTCAGTTTAAGCAGTTATACAGCGTTGACACTGGTAAACTTGTATGATACAATGATTTCATAAATGAACGTATATCTGCGGCGTTAGTGGAAATACGGAAGTATACCTGAGACGTTGAAATGTCCGGGCTTGTCTTGTGCAGAGCAGCACAAGGCGGCTTGGGCATTTTTTGTTTCACAGGAAAGTACGTCCTGCGAAACAAAAACGCTCCGTTTTACAGGAAAGTACGTCTTGTGAACAGAAGCCTGTTCAGATGTTATCGTTAAAAAATGGAAAGGATTTCCGGTGTCTGAATGAACAACGGACGAATCAGAAACGCTCAGGGAGGAAATAATTTTTAAGAAGAGAGAAAGGAGGATAATGGAATTGGAAGAGTTTGTTTTAAAACCCCGCATTTATATGGGAAAAGGCGGACTGGATAAGCTTCTGACCGGTGTAGATCGGGCGTTTATTGTAACAGACCGTTTTATGCACGAAAGCGGGAAGGTGAGCTATCTGACAGAACCCATGAAAGCACATGGCGTCAGATACGAGATTTTTTCGGATGTAAAGCCGGATCCCGATATCGCAACGGTAACAAAGGGGATCGGACAGCTTCTGGACTTTAAGCCGCAGATCCTGTTTGCCTTGGGCGGCGGTTCTCCCATTGATGCGGCAAAGGCCATGAACTGGCTGTCGGTAAAGGGCGGACTGGCTGAGAAAATCACCTTTGTGGCGATTCCGACTACAAGCGGGACCGGTTCTGAGGTGAGCCGTTTTTCGGTGATCAGCGACCCGGAAAAAGCTGCGAAATATCCGTTGATCTCAGATGAAGTGCTTCCGGACGCCGCAATTCTGGATGCAGAGCTGGTAAAAACTGTTCCGCCGTCTGTTACGGCAGACACGGGGATCGATGTATTTACCCATGCGATTGAAGCGTTTGTGTCGACCGGAGCGGATGATTTTACTGATGCTGCGGCAGAAAAAGCATTAAAGCTGGTTCGGAGCAACCTGCTGAAGGTTTATAAGAATCCGGACGATCTGGAGGCAAGACAGAAGATGCATCATGCGTCCTGTCTGGCGGGGATCGCATTCAGCAATGCCGGCCTGGGACTGGTTCACGGAATGGCACATACCATGGGAGCTCACTTTCACATTCCACACGGGAGAGCAAACGGAATCCTGCTTCCCTATGTCATGGCATTTAATGCGGGCTGTCATGACAGTCTGACACCGGTGGCTGCCAGATATGCAAGGATCGCCAGGGTACTCCGTCTGGAGGGCCCCAGTATCCGTCAAAGTGCATTCAGTGCCGTTCGGACGGCAAGGAAGTATGTGAGACAGCTTCATATTCCGGATACGATCCAGGCTGCGGGAATCAGCAGGGAGCAGTTTGAGGCAGCTCTGGACGAGATGTCAGAGGCGGCGCTCAGGGATGCCTGTACAGGCACAAATCCCAGGTCCTGTACAGCGGAGGAGATCAGGGAAATTTTCCGGCGTGCTTATACCGGAAAGCTGATCTGACCGGAAAGGGGAAAAAGGAACCATGTACGAAGATAAGAAAGAGCGGATCATACAGGAGTTTGTGCCCGGAAGGCAGGTTACACTGGCTCATGTGATCCCCCATCCCGTAGAAGCACTGTACGGAAAGATGGGACTGGCAGACGGTAAGGGCGCCATCGGCATTTTTACGATAACGCCAAGCGAGGGAGCCATCATTGCTGCCGATGTGGCAAGTAAAGCTGCGGATATTACGATCGGATTTGTGGATCGGTTCAACGGTTCCCTGATCATCACCGGGGATGTTTCTGCCGTGGAGGCTGCGCTTCATGATGTGATGAGTGTGCTCTGTGATTCTATGGGCTTTGCACCGGCGCCGGTGACCAGATCCTGACAGGAGGTTTCCGGGTGGAAGAAACAAAAAAAATGAAACGCGTGATTTTGATCGGGCCGTCCATGGCGGGGAAGACAACGCTTTGCCAGTATATCAGCCATGAAGACCTGAACTATAACAAGACTCAGACGGTTGAGGTGGTAAACGGAACCATGATCGATACTCCGGGAGAGTATCTGGAACGGACGCACATGCGGGGAGCGCTGATCGTTACGGCGGCTGACGCAGACCTGATCATTCTGGTCCAGCCGGTCGGAATGGCTATGAACATGTTTCCGCCGGGCTATTCCAGCAGCTTTGCCAAGCCCTGTATCGGGGTCGTGACAAAAGCAGACCAGGGAGATGCCGGGCAGATCAGGGAGGCCGAGCGGTATTTGAAGACAGCCGGTGCGAGGGTGGTTTTTGTTACCAGCAGTTATGAGGGAACCGGGTTCGGGGAATTTCTCGATTACCTGAAAAGTGAGCAGTAAAAC
>CAKRJM010000149.1 GCA_934351765.1 uncultured Lachnospiraceae bacterium
TCAATGCTCTTTTTATTTGCAATCTCCCATAAATCAAGGTTTTAGAAACAAAAAAACAGGTAGAATTTGACACTACCCAACGGACTGGAGAGGGAGGCTTTATGAAAAAATTGTTTATTGGCCTGATATCATGCGTTGTCGGACTGCTGATCGTTTTGAGTGCGATGGGTTCTTATAAAAAAAGAAAGCAGGCAGAGGATAGATACCTGTCATTAACGACATTAGAATCACCGGACATGATTTATCTGGAGAAAGACAATCGGAAGGTAATGATATCTGCCGGCGATTCGGAATACGTGGAGATTCATCAAATTGTGTCGGATTGTTG
This sequence comes from uncultured Lachnospiraceae bacterium, assembly GCA_934351765.1. Lineage (GTDB taxonomy): Bacteria > Bacillota > Clostridia > Lachnospirales > Lachnospiraceae > Lientehia. The sequence goes on from CAKRJM010000149.1 coordinate 329, forward strand.
GAAAAACAGCTTGAAAAACGGAAAACTGGAATTTGTGTTATTATTGTATATCACAGAACCGGAAGAGGATACGATTCGACTGACGTATCATTATGATTCGCCGATCTTATGGCAGCCTTATGGTACAGATGGGATGGTAATCGAGGCAGATACTTATACATTTTTTCCGTTTTATAAGCCATATGAAGAGTGGGGAGTGATTTCTGAAAAACAAAACTATACAACAGAAGCATATGTGATCCTATTTCATGCAAGTGAAGAACTGAGGGAGAAGCTCACGGAAATCTGGACAGATCATGCGGAAGCTCTTGGATAGAACATTCAGCCGGCCGGTCCGGGTGGGCCGTGAAAGGCGATTTTTTCGGAGTTTTTGTGCATTTTCCTGTCCGTTTCCCCCTTGACTTTTCTTCTGCCCGATTCTATAATGAAAAATGATAGGCAAAATGCCCAGACGGAGACAGTAGGCCGGCAGGAAAGTCACAGAGACCCGGGGACAGGTGGGAGCCCGGGACGAGTAATGGCGGACTGAAGATCACTCCCGAGCAGCAGGCTGAAGAGCAAAGTAGGCCGGGCCGGTTTCCCCCGTTAAAAGGAGCGTGTATGACCGGAAACGGCGTACGCAGAACAGGTGGTAACGCGAAGAATAAGCTTCGTCCTTTTCTGGACGGAGCTTTTTATGTTAGCAGGATTCCTCTGGAATTTTGCGCGAGAGCATTGAGCCATGCACAGACCAGCGGTCTGGAGCGTGGCACACCATGGCTCATAAGTTTAATCTATCAGGAGGTATACTATGTATAACAAAGTCCCCACAAACATGAATTTTGTGGAACGGGAAAAGAAGGTCGGAGAGTTCTGGAAAGAGAACGAGATCTTCGAGAAGAGTATTGAAAACCGGAAGAAGGGTGAAACCTATACCTTTTATGATGGCCCGCCGACTGCAAACGGCAAGCCCCATATCGGTCATGTGCTGACCCGTGTTATCAAGGATATGATTCCCCGTTACCGTACCATGAAGGGTTATATGGTACCCAGAAAGGCCGGCTGGGATACCCACGGACTTCCCGTTGAGCTGGAAGTCGAGAAGATGCTGGGACTGGACGGAAAGGAGCAGATCGAGCAGTACGGTCTGGAGCCGTTCATCGAGCATTGTAAGGAGAGCGTCTGGAAATACAAGGGCATGTGGGAGAAATTCTCGGATACCGTCGGATTCTGGGCGGATATGGAGCATCCTTACGTAACGTATGACAATGATTTCATCGAGTCCGAGTGGTGGGCATTAAAGAAGATCTGGGATAAGAAGCTGTTATACAAGGGCTTCAAGATCGTACCCTACTGCCCTCGCTGCGGAACTCCGCTGTCCAGCCATGAGGTTGCCCAGGGCTACAAGGATGTCAAGGAACGCTCCGCCGTTGTCCGCTTTAAGGTAAAGGACGAGGACGCCTATTTCCTGGCATGGACGACGACTCCCTGGACGCTGCCCTCCAACATCGCCCTCTGCGTAAACCCCGATGAGGACTATGCAAAGGTCAAGGCGGCAGACGGATATACCTATTATATGGCGACCGCGCTTCTGGACACCGTTCTCGGAAAGCTCGGAAAAGACGGCGCTCCTGCTTATGAAGTGCTGGAGACCTATAAGGGCAGGGATCTGGAATACAAGGAATATGAGCCGTTATTTGAGTGTGCGAAGAATGTGGCAGATAAGCAGCATAAGAAGGCATTCTTTGTGTTATGTGATACGTATGTTACGATGGGCGACGGTACCGGCGTGGTTCATATCGCTCCGGCATTCGGTGAAGATGATGCCCGTGTATGCAGAAAGTACGGCAATATGCCGTTTGTACAGCTGGTTGACGGAAAAGGTGACATGACCGCAGATACACCGTTCGCCGGACTGTTTGTCAAGGATGCCGATCCCAAGGTGCTGCAGTGGCTGGACGAGAGAGGACAGCTTTTCGATGCGCCCAAGTTCGAGCACAGCTATCCTCATTGCTGGAGATGCGGAACGCCTCTGATCTACTATGCGCGTGAGTCCTGGTTCATCAAGATGACCGAGGTAAAGGAGCACCTGATCCGTAATAACAACACCATCAACTGGATTCCCGAGAGCATCGGAAAGGGACGGTTCGGCGACTGGCTGGAGAACGTTCAGGACTGGGGCCTTTCCAGAAACCGTTACTGGGGAACTCCTTTAAATATCTGGGAATGTGAGTGCGGCTGCCAGCATTCCATCGGAAGCATTGAGGAGCTGAAGAGCATGTCTCCCAACTGCCCCGACAATATTGAGCTGCACCGTCCTTACATTGATGATGTGACCATCACCTGCCCCGACTGCGGAAAGCAGATGCATCGTGTTCCCGAGGTGATCGACTGCTGGTTCGATTCCGGTTCCATGCCGTTCGCACAGCATCATTATCCCTTTGAGAACGAGGATCTGTTCAGGCAGCAGTTCCCGGCACAGTTTATCTCCGAGGCTGTTGACCAGACAAGAGGCTGGTTCTACTCCCTCCTTGCCATCTCCACCCTGCTGTTCGACAAGGCGCCTTATGAGAACGTAATCGTTCTGGGCCATGTTCAGGATGAGAACGGCCAGAAGATGAGCAAGTCCAAGGGCAACGCGGTAGATCCCTTCGATGCACTGGAAACCTACGGAGCCGATGCGATCCGCTGGTATTTCTACATCAACAGCGCACCCTGGCTGCCCAACCGGTTCCATGGCAAGGCGGTTATGGAGGGACAGAGAAAGTTCCTGGGAACCTTATGGAACACTTACGCATTCTTTGTCCTGTATGCGAATATTGATAACTTTGACGCAACAAAATATACACTGGATTACACGAAGCTGTCTGTTATGGACAAATGGATCCTGTCCAAGATGAACAGCATGGTCAAGGCTGTGGACGACAACCTGGCAAACTACCGGATTCCCGAAGCGGCAAGAGCACTTCAGGAGTTCGTGGATGATCTGTCCAACTGGTATGTAAGAAGAAGCCGTGAGCGTTTCTGGGCAAAGGGCATGGGACAGGATAAGATCAATGCCTACATGACCCTCTACACCGCACTGGTAACGGTCAGCAAGGCAGCGGCACCCATGATTCCGTTCATGACCGAGGATATTTACCGCAACCTGGTCTGCTCCATCGACAAGACCGCGCCCGAAAGCGTTCATCTGTGTGACTTCCCTACCGTATGTGAGGAGCATATCGACAAGGAGCTGGAAGATAACATGGAGCATGTCCTGAAGGTTGTTGTCATGGGACGTGCATGCAGAAATACCGCCAATATCAAGAATCGTCAGCCCATTGGCAAGATGTTTGTGAAGGCACCGTTCACGCTTCCGGAGTTCTACGAGGAGATCGTGGAGGATGAGCTGAATGTGAAGAAGGCTGTATTCACCGATGATGTGCGTGAGTTCACAACCTATACCTTCAAGCCTCAGATGCGGACGGTAGGACCGAAGTACGGAAAGCTGTTAGGTCAGATCAAGGCAGCACTCTCCGGTCTGGACGGCAATGCAGCCATGGATGAGCTTAATGAAAAGGGCTTCTTATCCATGAGCATCGGCGGAACGGAAGTAACTCTCGGAAAAGAAGATCTGCTCATCGACATGACTCAGAAGGAGGGCTATGTGACCGAAGCAGATAAGGAAGTAACCGTGGTTATGGACACCAACTTGACGCCGGAGCTGATCGAGGAGGGTTTTGTCCGCGAGATCATCAGCAAGATCCAGACCATGAGAAAGGAAGCCGGCTTCGAGGTCATGGACCAGATCAATCTGTATCAGGATGAGAACGAGAAGATCGCCGGAATCCTGAAGGATTACACCGATCAGATCAAATCTGAGGTTCTGGCAAAGAATATTTACATCGGAAAGATCGCCGGATACGAAAAAGACTGGAATATTAACGGCGAACATGTTATGCTTGGTGTGGAGAAAGCGACTGTTTAAGAGCGACATCTGGGGTTACACCGATGGGGCCGCGAATAAAATGTTCAGTCGGGGGGCTGAAATGACCAAAGGAGGTAATCATGTCCAGCTATCAGTTTAATAAGGAACAGTTCAAGCAGGAAGTAGTCAGTAATGTAAAGAATCTTTACCGCAAGACCATTTCCGATGCGACACCGGCACAGGTGTTCCAGGCAGTAGCCTACGCTGTGAAGGATGTCATCATCGATGAATGGATTGCAACCCATAAGCAGTATGTGGAGCAGGACGCCAAGACCCTGTATTACATGTCCATGGAGTTCCTCATGGGCAGAGCCCTTGGCAATAATATCATCAATATCCGCGCCAGAGAAGGGATCCGCGAGGCACTCGATGAGCTTGGCTTCGATCTTAATGTGATCGAGGACCAGGAGCGTGATCCGGCTCTCGGAAACGGCGGCCTCGGCCGTCTGGCGGCTTGTTTCCTGGATTCCCTGGCAACTCTGGGCTATGCGGCCTACGGCTGCGGAATCCGCTATAAGTACGGGATGTTCAAACAGGCCATCCGTGACGGCTTCCAGATCGAGGAGCCCGATGACTGGCTGAAGGACGGCAATCCGTTTGAGGTGCGCCGTGACGAATATGCCTGTGAGGTTAAGTTCGGAGGCTATGTAAAGACCGAATGGAGAGACGGAAGAAACTGGTATGTCCAGGAGGGCTATCAGTCTGTCCGTGCAGTGCCCTATGATCTTCCGATTGTCGGCTACGGCAACAACGTAGTCAACAGCCTGATGATCTGGGATGCAGAGCCCATCAACACCTTTAACCTGGATTCCTTTGACAAGGGCGATTATCTGTACGCCGGAGAGCAGGAGA
>CAKRJM010000150.1 GCA_934351765.1 uncultured Lachnospiraceae bacterium
CGTTATCATTGAGCAGAATGCCGAGAAGACACTTGCATTTTCAGATTATGCGTATGTAATTTCTGATGGTAAGACGGTAATTGAAGGAACTGCTCAGGAACTGATGAATGATGATCAGGTACAAAGGGTATATCTTGGTATTGATTAAGGAGGACATATATGCTGAAAGAAATCTCACTGGAAGGAAAAACCGCACTGGTAACAGGCGGTGCGACTGGTATTGGATTTGCTATCTCAACTGAGCTGGCAGACGCCGGTGCACATGTGATCATTGTCGGACGTCGTCAGGAGAAGCTGGACGAGGCAAAGAAGCAGCTTGGAGACAAGTGTACCTGCTATCAGTTCGATGTAACGGAGACTGAGAAGCACGCTGAGTTCATCCAGATGCTTGAGAATGATGCACCGATTGATGTTCTGGTAAACTGTGCCGGTATTAATAATAAGAAGGATTACTTTGACTTTACGGCAGAAGAGTTTGACAAGATCGTAGAGACTCAGGCAAAAGCGCCGTTCATGTTATCCCAGGAAGTGGCAAGACACATGAAGGAGCGGAAGAAGGGATCGATTATCCTGATCTCTTCACTGGCAGCAATTCTTGGTATGCATGAGATCCAGGCATATACCGTCTGCAAGAGTGGTATGAAAGGCCTTGCGAGAAGTCTTGCCAGAGACCTTGGCCCTTACGGCATCCGTGTAAACAGCCTGAACCCCGGATTTGTATATACCGATATGCTTCGGAATACGAATCTGAAAACTCCTGAGAGGTTAAAAGAGATTGAAGACCGTACTCCGATGAGAGGATTCACTCTGCCGAAGGATCTTGGAATGGCTGCCGCTTTCCTGGCGTCTGATGCAGCACGGTTCGTTACCGGAATTGATCTTGTTGTTGATGGTGGAATCAGCAGCTCGTTCCTGATTTAATTATTCATTCGTATATAAATAGGAGGGATTACTTATGGCACAGAAGCTTGTACCGTCTGGACATTTACTTGAAATGTTTATGCCTTACAGAGATGATGAGAAGAGAATGCTGGAAGTTTTAAAGAAAGCCGCTTCCCGCGGATTTTATAAGAATGTGGAGCTTCCCGCATTTAAAGACAAGTACCGTAAGATGTATGTTCGGAACACGTTGGAAGAGAACGGTTTAACGGCAACGACCTTTGTTACACCTTATGTAAAGGAAAAGAAGCTTTCCTTATGTGATCTGGACGAGAGCAGAAGAAGAGAAGCCATCGAGCTTTGCAAGGAATATGCCGGACATGCTTCCGATATCGGTATTATGCACTTTGGCGTTCCCAGCGGTGATGATCCCGGCGATGAAAAGCGTGCCGAGGCAAAGAAGGTTATGGCGGAGTCTCTGGTTGAGCTGGCAAATTATGTGAAGGGGCTTGGCATGAACCTGACCATTGAACCTCTGGATCGTTATGCTTACAAGAAACAGCTCATCGGACCGATGAAAGAAACCAGCATCTGGTTTGCTCCTATTCATGAGGCTTGTCCGAATGTATTCATTCACTGGGACAGCGCACATGAGGCACTTGGCGAGACCGATCTGATGCATTCTATTGAATATGTAGCACCGTTTATCGGTCAGTTCCATCTGTGTGATGCGATCACGGATGTAAATCATCCCTGCTATGGCGATCTTCACATGGAAGTGGCAGAAGCTCCGGACTGGAAAACAGAAGGCTTCCTGACTCCTGAGGTTGGAGCTCAGATCCTCAGAAAGATTGCATCTTACGATAAGCCGGAAGGCGTTAAGCACGTATGTGTGGCAGTAGAAGTTCTCGGACATCCCGGAGACAATCTCTGGAACAAAGAGAAGAATGCAAGAGAGTTCCTGGCAAAATGTTTTGAACTTGCTGAAATGTAACGCTTGAAAACAGAGAGGTAACTAGGCATGGTAGTGAAAGAAAAACTTGCAGCTCTGTCCATGTGCTACAGCATTACGGTGATGGAATATCATGGAAGAGAATACTGCATCAGTGCTTCGGAAGAACGTGACGGCGGGATCGTCATGATCGATACAGAAACAAAGGCAGTTTCCGAGCTCGAAGGCCTGGCAGGCGGTGTCATGGCAGTTATCCCGATCCCGGAACATGAGGGAGAGTTCCTTTCCATCCAGAAGTTCTATCCGATCTTTGATTCCGGAAAAGCACAGGTGGTTCGCTGCCGCATCTCGGGGGAAATATCCCCGAAGATGCAGGCAGAGGTATCGGTGGTAGCGGATATTCCGTTTGTACACCGGATCGCACTTGCCGGAACGCCCGGAAAGAGAAAGATCATCGCTGCGACCCTCTGCCGGGACAAGGCATTTATCGATGACTGGTCCCAGCCGGGTTCGGTATACGAGTATGATCTGGATGAGAATTTCAAGGTTGTGGGCATCACGCCCCTGATCCAGGGAATCACCAAGAATCATGGGATGTATTTATATGAGAAGCAGGGTGGTTCTTATATTCTGATCAGTGGCGAGCAGGGTGTATGGGTCATTGATGAAAAGTCCGGGTTCAAGAAGCTGAGTGAAGAAGCCATCAGCGACCTGTGTATGTTTGATGTGGACGGAGACGGCATTGATGAGATGGTATGCATCGCACCGTTCCATGGAGACCATATGAAGGTGTTTAAGAAAACAGCGGAGGGCTGGGAGTGCATCGCAGATGAGCCCATTCATTTTGGCCATGCGATCTGGAGCGGAATGTGCGGAGAGAAGCCGCTGATCATTTCCTGCAGCAGAGGAGAAGATAAGTGTACAAGGATCTACCGGCCGGTGATCAGGAAAGGGGAATTCCTGCTGGAGAGCACAGACATTGATGAAGGTGTTGGTGCATCCAATATCCATGTGGTGGAGAAGGACGGAGCGGTCGTGCTTTATGCAGCAAACCATGGAATCGGCCAGGTAGCGCGTTATATCATTATGGAGTAAATGCGCTCAAAAAGAGAAGAGGGGAATATAATTATGAAGATTTCGGAAAAGATCCAGAAATGTGGTCTTTCCCCCATGCGGAAGTTTCACCCTTATGCAGTGAAGGCGGAGAATGCGGGGAAGAAGATCTATCATTTGAACATCGGACAGCCGGATATTAAAACACCGGAGATGTACTTTGATGCAGTTCATGAATTCCATAAGCCGACCCTGGCCTATGCACCGTCGCCGGGTCTTCCGGTCATGGTAAAGGCTGTTCAGGACTATTATGAGAAGATCGGCGTAGGGCTGAAGGAAGAGGATATCCTGATCACGACAGGCGGAAGCGAAGCACTGCAGATCCTGATGAATGTGATCCTGGATCCCGGCAGCGAGGTCCTGGTACCGGAGCCGTTTTATCCGAATTACAGTACCATGATCACTCTGGCGGGCGGCGTGATCCATCCGATCCCTACGACCCCGGAGGAAGGCTACCGCTATGCAAAGCGTGAGAAGATCGAAGCCTGCATCAACGAGAACACAAGAGCCATCATGGTGACCAATCCCGGAAATCCGACCGGTCTGGTACTGAGCCGTGAGGAGATGCGTGTGATCGCCGATGTGGCAAAAACTCATGATCTTTATATCATCGGCGATGAAGTTTACCGTGAGTTTGTATATGGAGACGAGCCGCTGGCATCCATGGCACAGTTAGAAGATGTACAGGAGAATGTGGTACTGATTGATTCTGTATCGAAGCGGTTTTCCGCATGCGGAGCCCGTGTCGGCGCCCTGATCTCCAAAAACCGTGATGTGATGAGTCAGGCGATGAAGATGGCCCAGTGCCGTCTGTCGGTGGCAACCCTGGATCAGGTCGCCAGTGCAAAGCTGTATGAGTGCGGTCCGGAATACTTTGCGGCAGTCCGTGAAGAGTATAAGAAGCGCAGGGATACCTGCTATGAGATGATCCAGAAGATCCCCGGAGTGGTATGTGCAGAGCCTCAGGGAGCGTTCTATCTGATGGCAGCCCTTCCGGTGGATGATGTGGAGAAGTTCCAGATCTGGCTGCTGGAGGAGTTCGAGGATAAGGGCGAGACAGTCATGTTTGCACCTGGCGGCGGCTTCTATAAGACGAACGGAAAAGGCAATAATGAGATCCGTATCGCCTATGTCCTGAAGCAGGAGGATCTGATCCGTGCAATGGAGCTGCTGGCAATGGGAATCGAGGCTTATAATAAAAAGTAGTCCGAGATTTCCGGAGCAGGGAAAGGAGAATCGCTTTATGAAAATTGTAGTGCTTGACGGATACACAGAAAACCCTGGAGATCTGAGCTGGGAAGGCCTTGAGTCTCTGGGAGAGCTGACTGTATATGACAGAACCGCAGCGAAAGATGTGGTTTCCAGAATTGGAGATGCAGAGCTTGTAATTACCAACAAAACTCCTATTCCGGCATCTGTATTTGAACAGTGCCCGGGAATCCGTTACATTGGTGTTCTGGCAACCGGATACAACGTGGTCGATGTGAAAGCAGCGGCAGAAAGAAATATTCCGGTAACAAACATTCCTACATATGGAACGGATGCTGTCGGTCAGTTTGCCATTGCACTGCTGCTTGAAATCTGCCATCATATCGGACATCATGATCAGGCAGTTCATGAAGGCCGATGGAGCAGCTGTGAAGATTTTTGTTTCTGGGACTACCCGCTCATGGAGCTGAGCGGAAAGACCATGGGAATTATCGGATATGGCCGGATCGGCCGGGTAACCGGAAAAATCGCACAGGCGCTTGGTATGAACGTACTGGCGTATGACACGAATGGAAAGCATGGAGCGATTACGGAGACCAGCCGTTATACGGATCTGGATGAACTGTATGCGAAGTCGGATGTGATTGCGCTTCATTGTCCGCTGTTCCCGTCTACGGAAGGTATGATCAATAAGGAAACCATTGCCAAGATGAAAGATGGTGTGATCATTCTGAATAATTCAAGAGGGCCCCTGATCGTGGAAGAGGATCTGGCAGAGGCACTGAAGAGCGGAAAGGTACGTGCGGCCGGCCTGGATGTGGTTTCAACAGAACCGATCCGGGAAGACAATGTTCTTTTAAAGGCGCCGAATTGTATTATTACGCCCCATATTTCCTGGGCACCGAAGGAAGCCAGAAAACGTCTGATGGATATTGCTGTAAATAATTTAAAGCAGTATCTGGCAGGAA
>CAKRJM010000151.1 GCA_934351765.1 uncultured Lachnospiraceae bacterium
TCCGCATCCTCAAAGGGGATCCGACAGTCTCTCATACAGCCAAGAGCCATTTCCGAGGCTTCCATCACGCCGCCGATTTTAATTGTTTTCATAGTTTTCCTCCTTATATGCTTATCCTGTTTTTTCCAAACTCTTAAATCACTATGCTTCTCCGGAGCCCAGGTATGCTTTCCGCACTTCATCGTTCGCCTGAAGGCGTTCCGCATCATCGGACAGCGTAACCTTTCCGGTTTCTAATACATAACCCCGATCCGCGATCTGCAGCGCCATATTGGCATTCTGTTCGATCAGAAGAATCGTTGTCCCCCGTTCATTGATCTTCACGATCAGGTCAAACACCATGTCCACCAGGTTCGGAGAAAGCCCCATGGACGGCTCATCAAGGAGAAGGAGTCTGGGACGGCTCATCATTGCCCTGCCGATCGCCAGCATCTGCTGTTCTCCGCCGGAAAGTGTCCCTGCTGCCTGCCGTCTCCGCTCTGCCAGCCTCGGAAACAGCGCATAAACCTCCTCAAAGGATTCCGCGATCTCTTTCTTGTTTTTCCTTGTATAGGCGCCAACCTTCAGATTTTCCTGAACACTTAACCCTCCAAATACTCCACGTCCCTCGGGAGATGCTGCAATTCCGAGCCTTGTGATATCACTGGGCTTCATTTTTGTGATCTCTTTTCCCTCATAGATCACACTTCCCCTGGAAGCCGGAACAATCCCGGTTATGCTGCTGAGTGTCGTGCTTTTTCCGGCTCCGTTGCTGCCGATCAGCGTCACAATCTCTCCCTCGAACACTTCCAGATTGATCCCCTTTAAGGCTTGGATGCTGCCATAATTGGTATACAGATCCTTTACTTCGAGCATTTTCTTCTGCTGCACTCCGCCGCACCTCCGCTTCCTAAATATGCTTTCACAACCTCTGGATTCTTTGCGATCTCAGCGGGAAGTCCTTCTGCAATCTTCCGTCCGTGATCGATCACATAAATCCGGTCAGAAATATTCATGACCACATTCATATCATGTTCGATCATCAGAATAGTCACTCCGGATTTTCGAAGCTCCCGGATAAATTCCATCAATTCCTCCGACTCCTGAGGATTCATTCCTGCTGCCGGTTCATCCAGAATGATCAGCTTTGCCTTTGTGGCAAGTGCTCTGGCAATCTCCAGCTTTCTCTGCATTCCGTAGGGAAGATTCTGGGCATAGTTATCGATTTCATCACCGAGTCCAAGAGATTCCAGAAGCGCTATGGCCCGTTCTGCGGCCGCCTTTTCCTCCCTCCGGTACTTCGGAGTTTTGAATAACAGATTCCAGAAATTATAGTGGATATTGACATGCTCACCGATCAGGACATTCTCGATCACCCGCATGTTGGGGAAGAGACGGATATTCTGAAAGGTTCTCGCTATGCCCGCCTGCACGATCTGTCTGGGCTGATGGTTCTGGATCTCCTTTCCTTCAAATACCACCGTTCCTCCGTCTACCTTATATACACCGGTCAGCATATTGTAAACCGTTGTTTTTCCAGCACCGTTCGGACCAATGATGCTGACGATTTCCCCCTCTTCTACTTCAAACGATACCTCGGAAACAGCCTTCAGGCCGCCGAATACTTTTGTAATTCCGTTTACTTCCAACAGTGCCATTGCCTCACCCGTTCCTTTCCGCCGCTTTCTCAGCGGGCCGTTTTACTCCCTTGGGGAGGTTATAAGGACGCTTTGACCGTCCACCCAGCAATCCCTGCGGACGGAACCGCATCATCAGGATCAGGATCAGGCCGTATACCACAAACCGGTAATCCGCCAGGGAACGAAGCACCTCCGGGAATGCGATCAGAAGGCCGGAGCCAATGATCATGCCCGGAATAGAACCGAGGCCGCCGAAAATCACAATACACAAAATCGTCATGGACACATCATAGCTGAAGGTTGCCGCATCAATATAATGATTCATTGAGGCATAGAACGCGCCTGCCATTCCTGCCATGGCACCGGAAAGTGCAATGGTCTTTACTCGAAATGCCGCTGTATGGACTCCCATAAGCTTCGCTGCCAGTTCATCATCCTTAATGGCCCGAACGGCTCTTCCGAATCTGGAATTTAAAACGTTTAACGAAATCAGGACCGAGATGGTCACAAGCGCCAGCATAAGCCAGTAATATCCGCCATTCGTCGGTGACAGCTTAAAGCCGAAGAAATTGGGACTCGGAATATTCCGGACACCCAGCGGACCGTTCGTCACGCTCTTCCAGTTTAAAACTACCATCTCCACCACTTCTCCGAAGGCCAGTGTGATCACCGCCAGGTAGGATGCCGAAAGCTTCATGGTCGCAAGTCCCAGGATCAGGCCGCCGACTGCACCGCCCAGGATTCCAAAAAGCAGGGTGATCCAGAACGGCCAGCCAAGCTTCGAACCAAGAAGTCCGGAGCAGTATGCCCCGATCATATAAAGCGCCGCGTGTCCCATGGATGTCTGTCCCATGTAACCCGCAATCAGATTCAGGCTCATGGTTAAGATCGAATAGATCCCGATCAGGCAGATCACCCACATAACATACCGGCTTTTGATGACAAACGGAACCAGGATCAATGCAAGATAGAAAATCGGAATCACAATTTTTTTATGGGCCAGAATCCATTGTACCAGCCCCTCATAACTCTGTTTCAGCTTTCCCATAGTTTCCTCCTACACCTTATCCACATCATGTTTTCCGAAGATACCGGACGGCCGGATCAAAAGTACGATAAACAGGACAATATAAGCAGTGGAGCTTCGGAAGCTTCCGCCCAGAAATGTCACTGCCAGTGCCTCTGCCACACCGATAACGATTCCGCCGATAACCGAACCATGAAGCACTCCGATTCCGCCAAGCACCGCAGCGGAGAATCCCTTCAGACCGGCTTCTGTTCCCATGGTACTGTATACCATCTGATAATATCCGGAAACAAGGACTCCGGCCACTGCCGCGCAGACACCGCTTATAAAAAACGTGATCGTTACAATCTTACGCACATCAATTCCCATAAGATTTGCCACCTGCGAATTTTCTCTCGCAGCCCGCATGGCAAGTCCGATCTTGGTTCCGTTGACAATGATGGTGAGCAGAACCAGAAATACCAGTGCGATCAGGAACATGGCAATCTGTGCGCTTGTCAGGGTCACTCCGAAAATCTCCACATTTCCGAAATCAAACAGCTTCGGAAAGTTCTTTTTTGTGCTGTCAAAAAGAATCATCATCATATTCTGAATGATATAGGACACACCCATAACCGAAATCAGACAGGTGATGTTCGGTGCGTGCTTGGCACGGAGCGGTGCGAGAATCACACCGTCCATGCAGGCCGCCAAAATACCAGTCGTTACTGCCGCAAACAGAATCGCCGCCGGAAGTCCAAAATGCATGGAAACCGCCAGGAGCGCCATATGCGCGCCAAAGGCATAGATTGCACCGTGCGCCATATTTAACAGCTTCAGGATTCCGAAAACCAGGGAATATCCAACTGCGATCAGCGCATACACCATGCCAAGCATGACGCCATTCAAAATCTGCTCTAGTATCATATCGTCACCTCAATCGAATCCGCCGTTTACTTCAAACCGATCTTCGCTTCGTAATCAGTCTGGCTTAACAGTGCTCCGGGCACTTCCTTGTATGCACCGTTCTCCACGATCAGAAGCGTCTGCTCCTTTGGAACATTTCCATCTTCATCAAAGGTGATCTTACCGGTCACGCCCTGAAAATCAGTTTTGGGAAGATTTGCAGCAACATCTGCACGATCAGCGGAATTTCCTGCTTCGATCGCATAAAGGATCGCATAAGCTGCATCATAGGACTGTGCCGCAAATGTACTGGGGTCGGCACCGTATACTTCCTTGAACTTTTTGGAGAATTCCTGAACCTTTTCATCTGCGCTCTCATAGAAGAAGCTGGTTCCCATATAAACGCCCTCTGCAGCCTCACCGGTCAGAGACAGGAATTCTGCTGAGAAGCATCCTGCTGACATAATAAACTTTACATCAGCATCCTTTTCCCGATACTGCTTGATAAACGGTCCCATCTGTGCATAAGCACCGGAGGAATAAACCACATCAACGCCCGCATCACGGAATTTTGAGATCGTAGCAGAGAAATCTACCGTTCCATCCTCATAATATTCTGCCAGCACCAGCTCCGCATGGAACTTGTCGCCGTATTTGTCTATCAGGGTCTCGATCTCATTTGTTACTGATACGCCCGCATCACTGTTCGGATTCAGGATTCCCAGCTTTTTGCAGCCGAGATATTCGGTTACCTGAATACAGGTACTTGCTTCTGTTACATAAATCGCATTATTTCGGAAGATGCAGTCACCGATCTTGGAATAATCCACATGAGCCGCTGATGCGTTCACGAGCGGAAGCCCCTCTTCCTGATAAACTTCTGCGGCTGTCATAGCCACACCACTGGAGAAATGTCCGATCACAGCACTGATCGACTCATCTCCCACGATATTCTGTGCAATGGATGCTGCCTGCTCGGAAGTATTTCCATCATCATAATCAACCAGCTTGATCTGTTTTCCGAGCACACCACCATTTTCATTCCATTCATCAATTGCAATCTGAGCCGCTGTTTTCATAGACTTTCCATACTCGGCAAAGTCACCGGTCTGCGGTCCCACAAACGCCAGAGTTACCTGATCACTTCCGGTATCTGCCGCCTTTGTACTGTTGGTATCTGTCGATTTTGTTTCCTTACTTCCACATCCTGCCATGGACAGTGCCATTAAAGCTGCCATTGCGATTCCTACAAATTTTTTCATTGCCGCCTCCCATGTTTTCCTTCTCTTCTTGTTTTTGTTGTTTTTTGTAATCGATTACATTTCAAATGGTATCACTCATTTCACATTTTGTCAAATAAAATCCATATTCAAACTGTTTTTTGTCTATATTTTACAATAGTATCCCTCTCGTTTTGTTGCGTTTGTGTAATCGATTACTTAATTTTTTCAGAAATGCCGGAAACTACAAAGCAGCCACAGCCAATTTCATTTGAAATCTCCTGCAGAATGCTCTGTATTTTCCGGCACTTATTTTCTGAAAATCCCCGGCATCACGCTC
>CAKRJM010000152.1 GCA_934351765.1 uncultured Lachnospiraceae bacterium
TGATCTCGGTTCGCAGATAAACTACCCGCTGGCCGTTTCCGTCAAATACCCCCTTATAGGGATGCTCCTGTGTGTCACCGATCATGATCCACCGGTAAGACGTATGATAACTGTTCAGGTAAATATCTTGCTCCAGCCGGCCGTTGATCTCGCCGTTTCCCCGATTGACCTCGGAAGCAAACCAGGCAAGCTCTGCTCCGGTCCGGATCAGATAGGTTCCGTTTTCGTCCAGCTCCGGCATGGTAAGCGTCTTCCCGTCCCAGGGATTTTCCACCGATGCCGCCTTTACCTCACTGCACAGGCTGAATACCGGTGCGCCCACCAGAAGGGCGGCAAGAAACAGAGCAGTCAGACGCCGCCCCAGCCGTTTTCCGGCCTTTTGTTTCCATTTCCAGTTTCGTTCCATGTACTGCCTCCGTTCTCGTTTCTGCTTACTGCTGCCTTCCTCTTGCATTTATAAGAAGAAAATATAGTTTAACCGCAGTCTCTGGAGCATCGTTCCGCTTTCATAGATCTGCTTCCAGAGCTCATTCTTCAAGTCTTCCAGTATCTTCCGCTCCCCGTCTGAAACCGGCAGGGTACTGTATACGGCCTTCTGCCGGATCGCAACCGCCTGATGATAGGCCTCAGCCAGCTCCTCCCCGAAGCCCTTTCGAAGAGCCGTTTCATATCGGTAAAGGGACACATTCCGGATCGGAAGCCCCGCCACTGAAAGAAGGTTCATCAGATAGGAAAACAGCGCCCGCACCGCAATCCGGTTGTCCGGATCCGAAAACTGTGCCTTCAGCTTCCGGCTCTTTCTTCTCTGGATCAGGATCCAGATCAGAAACGCCAGCAGCGTCAAAATCAGCAGGATAATGCCGATGATCAGCAGGACCGTCAGTACCCGGAGCCAGTCGATGGAGTTGTCTTCTTCCTGCTCCTCCGGCGCTTCCTCCGCCTGATCCTCATTCTGCTGTTCGTCAGGTGCCGAGGAACCGTCCACGCCGGAAATATCCTGGAACTGCTCCGCCTGTCCCATCACATTGAGATAGGAGGGGGTCACCTCAAACGGCAGCCAGCCGACGCCGTCCTGGTAATACTCCGCCCAGGCATGGGCATGGGTATCGTCCAGCGCATAGGCTTCTCCCGCTGTCATGGCTTTCGCGTCCTCCGGCGTGATCAGATACCCCTCCACATAACGGGCCGGAATTCCGTAATATCGGAACATCAGTACCGCCGCACTGGCGAAATGCACCGAATATCCTTCTTTTGTATTCTCAAGGAAATCATAAACCAGATCGCCTCCCGAAAAAGGTGCCGACAGGGTATGGGTGTCCTTGTAATCTCCGGTTAATACATATAAGATATTCTGTTTTGCCGTGGCATAATCCGTATGCTTCTGGCCCGCACCGATGTTCTTTTCCCCCAGAAGCCCCGACAGGGTACTGTTAACGAGCTCCGGAACAGACAGACAGGTTTCATAGGCAAACTGATTATAATACCCCTCCAGCTTTGCGTAAGCCTCCCCTGCCGGAGAAAGGGACTCCGTATCTAAAAGGGCCGCGGTAAGCGCCGGATACTGAAGGATCTGGTTTGACAGTGCTTCATAGGAATATTCCCGGCTTCCCAGAAAGCCGCCGGAACGCACTGCCGTATCCCCGATCCTCTGCTTCGTTAAAAGAGTCCCCACTGAACCATTGGGGTCTGTCAAAAGCTCATAGGGCACATAAAGATATTTCGAATTTCCTGCCACGTTCTTCACAGTGATCCGGTTGATTTCCAGCGCAGAACCATTTGAAGAATCCTGTCCAGAGCCGGACGCTCCGGTTTTTGTCGTTCCGAGAGCCTGCGCCGCGCTTCCCAGAAGCTCCTGTCCGAACAGCCCCTCCTCGTGGAGCCAGTAAAAGAGATCCCTGTTTTTCCACATGGTCTGATTTTCACAGTCCGTCCAGCCGCTTCCCGTGTAATCCGTTCCCGTAAACCCCCTGAGGTAATAAGAATCCGGACTGCTCATGGTGACCTCCAAGACCGTCTTCCCCTCCGTCTTAAACGAATCCAGGCCGGTAAACGCTCCGTTCGGAAGCACCTCGTCACTGCCGCCGTATCTTACGTTGTCCAGGCTTTCCGTAAGTCCCATCCGCAGGCCGGAAAATATCCGGATTCCGTTTGGAGCAAGAACCTGTCCGATGCTTCCCGCCGCAGCGGAAACCAGCGCCGCCAGAACCACAAAAAGAATCAGACCCTCCAGCGCCGCCAGACGGCCCGTTCCTCCCGCACTGCGCTCCCCATGGCTGTGAAGCCAGAGCGCCGCCAGACCGGTCAGCCAGACGATCCACCCGGAAACGGCCGGGCCGATCCCGGTCACCCGGTACAAAAGCAATGTCAAAACCGCCAGCGTTCCCAGTAAAAACCGGTTTTCCGAGCGAATCAGAAAGCCTCCGGCCAGGGCACAGGCTCCCATAAGCCAGACCACCGTTCCGGTCAATGCCAGGACTGCGTCCCGCCCCTCCAGTGTCACTGCATAATGAGGCAGCACATAGGGGTATCGGTTTCCAAGCACCTCCATAACCGCGTTGCTGATCTGATAGATTCCGTCCCGGAACCAGCGCTGAAAGATCAGAGCCAGAACGCCAAGAACCGCCGCCCAGATAAGTGAACGAATCCCCTGCTTCCTTCCCGTTCCCACACTGCACTGCAGCGCCGCAAAAACTACTGCGGCCATCGCAGGCGCCCATGTAAACAGCTCAAGAGAAAGACTCTGAATCAGCCAGCAAAGACTGCCCGCCAGAAAAATCCCCAGCAGAACGCCGGACGCAGCCGCCTGGGGGATCGAACGCTTCGTCTGTACAGAAACAAGCTGCAGCGCTTCGGTATTCAGTTTGCCGGATTTTTGTTTTTTCATGATGTCACAATCCTCGTCTTTTTCTGTCTGTTTATCGTTTTACAATTCCAGGTAAGCCAGCAGCTCCTGCGGGCTTTCCGGATCGATGCCCACAATGGAGATCCCGTCCTCTTTGTCATAACCGGCTCTTCCCGGCCCGCAGATTACCTCGGTGATCAGGCATTGATCGGCCAGATAAGACAAGGACGGACGGTGCTCCGTCGTGAATAAGACCACATGGGCAAATTCTAACTGCTCCCTGGTTTCCAGATAATGCTCCAGCACCGAAACCGGATCTTCCCCCGGAACGGCACTCAAAAGGCCTGGAAGGATTCCCTGAAGCTCCTCCTCCGTCTCGATCTCTTCCATGGAAAACAGATGCTCCTCATGGTTCTGCCAGCCCAGGCTGTGGACCATCTGACGGTCCAAAAGGCTCTGGGATACGGAAATGACCGCCTCTGCCAGCGTATCCAGGCACGCCGGAGCGACTTTTGTCTGTTCGCTGTATCCAGTCTCCAGTAGCAGTAAAATAGTATTCTGGATCGGAAGCCCGTAATCCCGTACCATGAGTGTATCCATCTTTTCCGTCAGCTTCCAGTGGATCTGGCGGATCCGGTCGCCGGGCTGATACTCCCGGATCGCAAAGGTCTCCGAAGGATCATACCCTGCCCGCTTCATGGAATATTCATCACTGTCCATATCGGCATTCTCGCCGTAGGCCACCTCCGTCTCCACCGGAAACGGCTCCGGAGCTGCCAGTAAATAACACGGCTGTGCGCCCCGGATACTCCGCCGGATCTTCCGGAGACCAAACCAGTCAAACAGAACCAGCCGCTCTGATGAAAGGCGGATTTCCCCGCAGTGGATACTCCGAAACTTTACCGGCGCCTGTACTCTTCCCTTTGCCGGAAGCGACAGCCTTACCGGTACCGTCACCTTTTCCCCGGTCAACAGGTTTTCACACTGCACCCTGACCATCAGCCGGTCTGCCGGAAGCAGGCTTTTATTCTCTGCCGTCACCGTTCCGGATACTGCCTGCCCTTTCTGCCCGTAGGCCGAAAAAGACAGCTCGCAGGTAATTTTTCCCGCCGGGATCCCTGAAAGGAGCATACTCCCCACCGGAAGAACGACCGAAACGATCAAAAGCAGATATGCTGCCTCCGAATCAGAGGCCATACAGAGAACCAGGCAGAATACCAGCCACAGTCCCCAGAGAATCCTGGATCTTACCATATATTCCTGTCTCCTTTTACCGTCCGCTGTCCGGTGATTTTGTCCGCTTCAATACACCCTTTAAGATATCCTCCGCCGACAGATCTGCCACTCTTGCCCTGGGATTCAGGATCAGTCTGTGGCCGCAGACATCAATAAATACCTGCTGAACATCTTCCGGCGTCACATAATCCCGGCCCTCCAGGTACGCATGGGCCTTTGCCATACGAACCACGGCCAGGGCTCCTCTGGGGCTCACGCCAAGACGGATCATCTCATCGTCTCTCGTCTCCGTTGCCAGGCGGGTCACATATTCCAGAATGGAATCCTCTACATGGATCTGTCGAACCTCCTCCTGCATGGAAAGAATATCCGTTCCCATAATGACCTGATGGATCAGCTCCAGCGGGTTTTCCGTCTGGCGGTCACGGAGGATATTAACCTGACTGTCAAAATCCGGATATCCCATCTGGAGCCGGATCATGAAACGGTCCAGCTGTGCCTGGGGCAGAAGCTGCGTTCCGGCAGAGCCAACCGGGTTCTGGGTTGCGATCACGACAAAGGGCTTCGGAAGAGCATGGGTCTGACCATCCACGGTCACCTGCCCCTCTTCCATAACCTCCAGAAGGGCCGACTGGGTCTTACTGGAGGTACGGTTGATCTCATCTGCCAGCAAAAGGTTCGTCATAACCACTCCGGGCTTATATTCAAAGGCTCCCGTCGCCTTGTTGTAAATGGAAAAGCCGATGATATCCGATGGTACCACATCGGGGGTAAACTGGATCCGGTGGTAATCCATCCCCATAACTCTGGAGCATGCCACCGCAAGGGTTGTTTTTCCAACGCCCGGAACATCGTCCAATAGGATATGCCCCTCGGAAAGCACTGCCATCAGCACCCGTTCCACCACGGAACGTTTTCC
>CAKRJM010000153.1 GCA_934351765.1 uncultured Lachnospiraceae bacterium
GTAAGCTGCGTCCCTGTTAGTCTGTCAAAGAATCCCTGCTTTCACGCGGCGAAAGCAGGGGTTCTTTGACAGGCTGAAACGGGCAGGCGCGATGCGCCTGCCCGTTGTTCGATCCGTTTTTACAGCTCCACCACCGGGGCAGCGAAGTTCTCCAGAGCGGAGACCATGAGCGGGTGCCGGATCACAAAGTGGATCACGGGAGCCTTGTTTTTGGAGAGGATGACCCATTTATCCTCCAGGATCCGGATCTGGATATTGCGGAAGGCATGTGTCTCTCCGATCCGCAGGCTGTAATTTTTATGAGCAGAGGCATAAGCCCTTGCAGCTTCCAGATGTTCCAGATATTCCTCGTAGGTATAGGGAAGCTCTGTTTCATAAAAAAGACCGGAGAGGGAGAGCGTCATGGGATACTGCCGGAATTCCTCCGGAGAAAGCCTCGGAACCTCATCGAGAACCGGATTTTTCTCCAGAATGGTTTCCATGCGGCGGCGCTCGGTTCCGGCAAAGGCCAGAATCCGTTTCTGATCCTCACCGGACACCTGATGGCGGGCCAGAATGGAGGCCAGCAGAGGCTCCGGCATGGTATACAGAGGCAGAGAGGAGAGCCGGTTCTGGCGGTTTCCTTCGGTCAGATGATTGAGCCGGAGAAATGTTTCGTAGGCATCGGCATTCTCGCTGCGGAAGATTTCCATAAGCGGCAGTGCTCTGGAAAACAGATCTATGGAGCGTCTGCGGTAATAGGCCGTTTCCTCCCGGTTGTTGGTGAGATAATATTTTCCATGGTCATGATACCCGTCGATACATTCTCCGCTCAGCGCGGCATGGCCGGAGGTGTAAAGAAAATGGTGGTACACCTTTGTCTGGGGATCCTTTAAGTAAAAGGGCGAGATCTGGCCGGTCATATAGAGAGGAATCCAGCTTTCCAGTCCCAGCATCATCTCCTCAAAGGGGCGGTCGATGCTGTGGATGATGTTGATGTGAAGTCCCTTCTTGATTGTCATGGCGATGGCAAACATCCATTTTTTGGCGAAATCCGTGTCTGCCGCCATATCGGCCATGGGCATGTCGCTGCACATATAGACCGGGTCCATAGAACGGGAGAGTACGGTTGATTTAAAAAAATCCAGTTCGCCCTGCTTCATAGATTCTACCCCGTAGTAGGTTCTGGAGGTGGGAAGCCGGAACGGAACGAACGGAATTTTCAGGTCGTTAAAATGGATCGCGCGGATATATTCATCTAAATCAAACTGATCCAGTTTCTCCAGAAAAGCTTCCATGGATGCGCCGGGATCGGAGGCTGTATTGTCCGGTGCAGCGCTAAGGAGCCAGTCCTTTAAGCGCAGGCGGAGGGCATCCTTATCGGTCCGGGAGGCCGGTGCATCGGAGCCTGCACCAGCCGTGGCTTCTGTGGCTGAGACAGAAGGATCGCCTGTGTGGGCGGCAGCGGTCGTGTCGGTGTCATTTCCGATCAGGCGCAGCAGGTCCATTCGATCATCCGGACGGGAGAAGCGCCGGAGTACATAGGCACAGACGCTGTCCACAAAGGCTTCTGGGTCTGCGGGACGCCGCTTTCCGGAGCGGATCCTGGACAGATAGGAGGCATCAAAATTTAAGGCGCGGGCAAGCTCTGTCATACTGATTCCCAAAAGATCGGTCAGGTGGCTGAAGTTGGCCGACAGGCGGGAGAAATCCACCTGATTTTTTGAGAGAGAGGAGCGGAAGACCGCAAGGATCACAGGCGCGGAGAAATCCGCAGAGCCATCGGTCTGTTTTTGCATGGACAGAGCCGCAAGCGCTGACGCAAGCTTAGACAGCTGTTCGCTGTTCGGGTCGGGAATCCGCTCGCCGGTCCGGTAGCGGCTGATCGTGGCGCCGGAGAGACCGGAGACTTCCGAAAGCTCTTTGGCGGAGCAGCCGATGTGATGGATATAGTGATTTAACTGTTCAGAAAATGTCATAGGTAAGATCCTTTCGACCTGGGCCATAGCCAGCAGGATTGAGCAGTCATCTGTTTTGCTGTCGGAAGCATTACCACCGCTGGCATTGACAGATGGGGTAAAACTCAGCGAAAGCTGTCTGAATCTTTTATAATAGAGACAGAAAAGCCGGGGGCTTTGACAGCTTTCGTGCGATATATACATAATACTAGCAGAGAGTGCGGCAAAAGGAAAGGGGAGAGCGTGAAAATGAACAGAAAGAGGAAGCAGAGCCGTCAGATCCTGGCGGCAGTTTTAACGGTGATTCTGTCCATGAGCGGCTGCGGAGGAGCGGGAGCTTCCGCTGATACGAGATTTCTCGCAGGAACAGGGAAGGCTGTAGAGCAGGCACAGGAAATTTTAATGGAAACAGCGGCGATGGCTGACGAGATGAGCGGAGCCTGCAGCATTCTGTATGAACAGATGCAGACAGATGATTCGGCGGTAGACAGCTTTGTGGAGCGGTGCCGGGAAAGTCTGGAAAAGCAGGAGCAGAATATCGAAGCCTTTCAGAATCTGAAGAAGGAGGCGGAACAGGTATCAGCAAAATCGGAGACCGGACAGGCCGTTCAGGACGCGCGGGAGGAATATTTTTCCGACGGTCTTGCAGTCATGGAGGATATGAAAAAGACGCTGGAATTCTATATCGCCCAGAATGATGCGTTCCAGCCGTTGATGGGAGCCATGGCAACGGACAATTCGGAGATCCAGAAGTATCTCCAGACGGTTTATGATTCTGCGAGACAGGTAAAGACAGAGCTTCTGGCGTTGGAAACGCCGTCTTATCTGTCCGATGTCTGGCCTCATTATGTGGGATCCATGGATCTTCTGTTAAAGTACATGGAATCCCAGTCCCAGGGACTTGCGTATTCGGATGTGCTGCGGCTGTATTCAGCCAACCAGCTCATCAGCCGCATGGGACTGGAGGCAGCTCAGTATGAGGAGACTATTTTTGACCTTATGAGCTGGGAGTTTACCCATTCGGCAGAGGTGGCGGAAAACAGTGTGAAGCGTCTCGGAGAGGAGATCCTTTCTGACTGCAGACAGGGAACGGTGCAGGAGAACGGTTATCAGACGGAGAGCCCGGTCGTGTATGTCCACAAGTCTGTGGTGGACGAGATCCATCCGAACCTGTATCCGTCCATGGATTCTGTGGCCAACCTGCTTCTCTACACCGATAAGGGGATCAGCAGTGTTATGGTACGGGCGGAGATCGATGGATTCTCCCAGGTTTACGAACAGAAGGTTACGCTGTCGGAGGAGATGACCTATCTTATGATCAAACCGCCGGTGCTGTCGGATATGCCGGATCTTTCGTCCGGGCGTGACACTCAGCTTACGATTTCTGTGACGGACACGGCTACGGGCGATGTGATCGAGCAGGAAACGAAAAACCTGAAGATTTACAGTATTTATGATTATAAGACCAGCAGTGATGAGTTCGGAATTATTCAGAATGACAATATCCTGGCCTGGATGACGCCGGAGACGGACGGTGTGCTGGCGGTACGGCGGAATGCGATTTCCTGGCTGGAGAGCAATTTCGGAAGCCAGTATGGAATCCTGCCGGGTTATCAGTATGCTTACGGCTTTGGTGAGGGAGAAGAGCAGTATGTGACGTATTATCAGGTGGCGGCAATCCAGAGCGCCATCAGCAATATGGGTGTACGCTATAACATGGGAGCGTATTCATTTAATGCGACGCAGCGGGTGCTTATGCCTGATGCGGTACTTCAGAGCGGATCGGGAATCTGTATTGAGACGGCGGTGCTCATGGCCAGCGTGCTGGAATCGGCAGGCATGCACGCCATGATCGTTTTGACACCGGGTCATGCGCAGACGGCGGTGGAGACCTGGTCAGGCTCCGGCCAGTATTTCCTGATTGAAACCACCTGCCTGCCGTTCACGGCAACGGAGGATGGACTGAACAGCCTGATCACGCCACTGGACAACCAGGGCTGGGCGGATTACCTGTCCAATGCAGAGCAGAGGGCACAGCAGTCCGGCGGCATGGTCTATATTGTGGACTGTGATCTGGCGACCACGCTGGATATTAAGGGACTTGCTTATGGGAATGCCAAGCTCCAGGCGGACACCTCCGGTACAAACCAGACACCTGCAGACGGCGGACAGACAACGCCGGGAACAGACAACGGAACCGGGAATGGAAGCGGCGGGACTCCGACCGCGCAGGGCAGCGCATATACCCTGACTCATTATGACGGTGGCTTTTTCAGTATGGATCTGCCGAGCGGCTGGAAGCTGGAGACAGTCGGCCAGTATGCAGGCTTCGGATATCGCGCGTATGATCCGTCCAATCCGGATATTCAGATCTTTTATTTTGGAGAACTGGGGCCGTATTTCCGAAGCGAAGCGGGACGGCAAAAGTATATCAGTACCGGGATGGATGGAAGGCTGGCACTTCTTCCGGTTCTGGATCCGGCGTCCGTGTTATCAGCAGTAAATGCCATGAGCAGCTATGCCCAGGCGTATACGACAATCCAGGGACAAACGTTTAACTTCCCGGATATTCAGAGCTTTTCCCTAAGCGAGGAGAAGCAGATAACAACAGCACTTTCCTCTCTGGCGGTATATGAATCCGTTATCAGCGGTACACTGATTTCGGGATCGGGGGCATCCTGCCGCGGAATTATACAGGGATCCGTAGTGGATATGGGAAGCTATGAGATCGACGGGGTGGATGCGATGCCAACAATGGCACTGAGCAATGTTTACGGAGTCATTGCACCGGAGGAGACGTTTGAGGCGGTTGCGCCGACACTGCTCCAGTCGCTGGCAAGCTTTGCCTTTACGGAGGAATATATTCAGGAGGCGATGAATGCGTCCAACGCGATCGCTCAGAGTGCCCAGGAATATTCCCGACAGAATTCGGCTATGATGGAAGAAATTACAAGGGAGTTCAGTGAATATATAAGGCAGTAAAAGAAAGCCGGGGTATGCAGACAGGGAACGCTGCATATCCCGGTGATTTTTTGTTTCATAGGAAAGTGCGTCCTATG
>CAKRJM010000154.1 GCA_934351765.1 uncultured Lachnospiraceae bacterium
GAACGGTATCTTCATCTTGCTTCTTCCATCTTTGCCTCAGAATCAAGTGTTTCACATTTAGACGCTATTTTCGGGCTTTCCTAAACAGACAAAAAAGCCTGCAAACCCTTGATTTTTCTAGGTTTTACAGACTTCTTATTCTTTCGTGAGCCACTGGGGACTCGAACCCCAGACAACTTGATTAAAAGTCAAGTGCTCTACCACCTGAGCTAGTGGCCCATATAAAATTGTCCAGCCATTTCGGACTGTTCTGCACTGGGCTAGCTGGATTCGAACCAGCGAATGCAGGAGTCAAAGTCCTGTGCCTTACCGCTTGGCGATAGCCCATCATTTCGATCAATGATGCACACGGCACCTGGCTATACAATGAGGGTGGATACAGGGACTCGAACCCTGGGTCTTCAGAGCCACAATCTGACGCGTTAACCAACTACGCTATATCCACCATGAGCTTCTGTCTGCACAGAAGAAACGTGCCTGGAGGGATTCGAACCCGCGACCCACGGCTTAGAAGGCCGTTGCTCTATCCAACTGAGCTACAGACACAGGAAAAGCGGGTGATGGGAATCGAACCCACGTATCTAGCTTGGAAGGCTAGTGTTCTACCATTGAACTACACCCGCATGTGATTATCGTTCTCAACGCAAGAAACATTATAACCCAGACTGTTCATAATGTCAACAGGTTTTTTGAAGTTTTTTATGTTTTTGTAAATTCTCTAAACAGTTCCGGTTTTTCCATTTATTTCCACGATAAAAACAAATCGTGGCGGGCCTAAGGTCGAAAGTCTTGTCATGCAAGCATGACTGCCTTTCGACTTTCGTCCCTTGGTATCATAAGAAGCACACGGTATAATCTGCCAGTCCTGTTTTGTCGTCGATGTCCATGATCATATAGGAAGGGCGCCGTCCATCCTGGCGTGGATAGGAAAGACTCCCCGGATTTAAGAGCGTCACCGGGCTGTTTTTGTCGATCAGCGGCCGATGGGTATGGCCAAACATGGCGATCTGAGCGCCCCTGGCCAACGCCTCCATTTTCAGATGCTCCGTAGTAAATGACACATTATAGGCGTGTCCATGGGTCAGAAACACCTTATAATTTCCCAGCATAAACTCCCGCTCTCTGGGAAGTCTGGAGAAAAAGTCATTATTCCCCGCGATGATTTCCACCGGACATCCGGCGATCTCGCGGATATAATCTTCGCTTCCCTCTGCATCTCCCAGATGGATCAGCATGTCGATATAATCCCCGACCATGGCAAGCACCTTGCAGAGATTTCCGTTCTGTCTGTGCGTGTCGCTGACGATCAAAATTTTCATTCACAAGCCCCCAGTTCTTCTCTAAGCTTCTCTTTCATCGCCTCCAGGGCCTTTCCCCGGTGACTGATCTGATTCTTCTCCTCCGGACTTAACTGCGCCGTTGTCATACCGCGCTCCGGCAGATAAAAGATCGGATCATAGCCAAAACCGCCGTCTCCGACGATCTCATAGCCGATTTGCCCCTCAATGGTACCTCTGGTGGTCAGAAGCCGTCCGTCCGGCAGTGCCGCCGCAATGGCACAGACAAACCGGGCACTGCGCTCCTCGCCCTTTGCGTCTGCCAGCTTGTCGATGATTGCCTGATTCTTAATATCATAGGAAGTATCCTCGCCCATGTAGCGTGCCGAATAGATTCCCGGCGCTCCGTCCAGGTAATCCACCTCCAGCCCGGAATCATCTGCCAGCACGATTCCGCCTGCCAGCTTCTGGATCTGTCCGGCCTTGATGCAGGCATTTTCCTCAAAGGTCTTTCCATCCTCCACAATATCCGCCAGGATTCCGGCCTCCTTCATAGAAAGAATCTCCAGTCCCAGATCCGCCAGGATCATGCGTACTTCCTTCATCTTGCCCTCGTTGGAGGTTGCAAAAATAATTCTATGGTTCTCCATCATTTATCTCCTGTTCGTATAGATCTTCAGGCAGACATTGCTCTGCTGCGGCTCTGTTCTGGACCACAGCCGTCCGTCCGCGCTGATATAGCCTTCTCCGTCCGACAGATCCACCACTGCTGTCCGTTCTGTCTGGCCGCCTCCGTATTCCACTGCTACCGGATGCTTTGCCTTTGGCGTCCGGATTTTTACGGCCACAGAAAACCGCTCTCCGGCAGAAAGCTTCTGTCCGTTCTCCAGCCGCACCGTATAAAATCCGGCCTGCAAAACGCTTCCCTGTGCCAGACGTGCCCCGGTTACCGGCCCATCTTCCGTTATCTCGGTCTGGTAAATCTCATACTCCGTATCCGGTCCGGTGGCATAAAACCCAACCGCCGCAGCCAGTTCCTCTCCGCCGGCCTCATAGACTGCCGAAAACCACGCCGTTTCATCCTCATACCCAAGCTGTCCCAGCCAGCCGCACAGGTCATCCTGATAGATCCGGTCATAATTATCTGCCTCCTCCACGCCGGTGTAAACAAGGTTGTGGACCCCGATGTTTGGATCGGCATAAGAAACGTAAAACAATCCACTTTCCCCAAAGCCGGTTCCCCAGCTGTTCATGCACAGAAACGCACCATCCATGCCGGGATCCGTCACAAAACGCTCTCTCGGATAGGAATCATCCCAGCCCATGATGACCACATCATGATTTGGCTCTGTTTCCGTTGGATAATAATAAGAACTGCCGGTTTTCTCATAATAGTCCGACAGACGGTTTTCCTCGGTCATATCTGTGTAAATGGATGTCTGGACACCACCGCGGAAATATACAGCCCGCTTGATGGCATCATAATCCTTGGCCGCGGGAATCCGGATCTCCTGCACATGCTTCACTGCCGTCAGTCCCTCCGGCGATACGCCGTCCCCGTAAGGATCCTGCGCCTCGGTCACCGGCCCCTGCCACGCCAGGAAATAAGCCATGGCCATGGTGTAGTCGCCGCCCATATTCTGATCCATGCCGAAGCTGTTGTGGATCGACAGGTGATCCTCACTGAAATCCCAGGTCTCCTCCGGCAGGAGAGATGACTGAAGGGCCGCCATGGATGCAAAGGCCCAGCAGGTTCCGAGATCTCCCTGGCTTCCCACCGCCGGACACCGGCCATGCTCCCGGTAATCATACCGTTCCGGCAGTGTTACGGTTTCTTCCACACCACCGCTCAGCGGAGAATCCAGGTTGTCCCCGGCCGCAGCAGAGCCTGAGCTGCCGGCTTCTGCCGCTCCTCCGTCCTGCCCGTATCCAGCCTCTCCATTTCCAGCGCCAATGCCCTGCTCCTCCTGCTGCCCGCTTCCGGACCACGGAAGCATCTCGCGGATCTGGTTTATCGGCCCACAGCCGGAATTTGATACGATCATCACCGCTGCCAGAACACTGCCTCCGACTCGCAGGAGTCCCTGTCTCCATGTTTTTCCGGTTTTTATGTCTCTGCCTCCTCCTTTTTCGGTCTCGGACGCTTAGGCGGCTTCGGTCCCAGGAACTGATAAAAATACGTCTTCATCATGCCGTTATAGATCTTCCGGTTCTTGTCCGCTTTCCGCCCGATGTATTTCTCCGCATCCTCATAGGCTGTGATCACATATTCCGACCAGGAATCCAGCGCTGCAAACCGCTCACCCATGGTTCGGTACAGTGCCGGAAGATTTTCCTTTTCCTCGATCCGCTCGCCGTAGGGCGGGTTGGTAATGACAAATCCATACTTCTTCGGATGGCTGAGCGCTGCCACATCACGCTGTTGGAAATGGATCAGGTGATCCACACCTGCCAGCCTTGCATTCTCTCTGGCAGCCTTGATGATCTCACCGTCTGCATCATAGCCCTGGATATCAGTTTCCACCTGGAGATTTACGGCCTCTCTGGCCTCGTCCAGCGCATCATACCACTCCTGCTTTGCAATGAGATTTTCCCATTCCTGCGCCGCGAAATCCCGGTTCATGCCGGGTGCGATCCCTGCCGCCATCATGGCCGCCTCAATGGGAAAGGTTCCGCTTCCGCAGAAAGGATCCACCAGAATCCGGTCCCCCCTCCAGGGGGTCAGCATGATCAGCGCCGCCGCCAGTGTTTCGGTGATGGGCGCCTTGCTGGTCAGTTTCCGGTATCCGCGCTTATGAAGGGAATCCCCGCTGGTATCCAGCGCGATGGTCGCCATATCCTTCAAAAACGATACCCGAATGGGATAGGCCGCCCCGTCCTCCTCAAACCAGTTCACATGATATACGCCTTTCAGCCGTTCCACAATGGCCTTTTTCACCAGTGACTGGATATCGGAGGTGCTGAACAGCTTGCTCTTGATGGACGTTGCCTTTGTTACCCAGAACTTCGCATTCACCGGAAGAAATTCCTCCCACGGAAGCTCCTTCGTCCGGTCAAACAGCTCCTCAAAGGTCAGTGCCCGGAAGCTTCCTACCTTTAAAAGCACCCGTTCTGCCGTCCTCAGTCCGATATTGGCGCGGCAGATGGCCTCTGCGTCTCCCAGAAAAGTCACTCTGCCGTCCTCCACCTGGCTCACCTCGTATCCCAGATCTATGATTTCTTTTTTCAAAACAGCCTCCAGGCCAAAATGACAGGGGGCTGTCAGCTCATAAACGTTCATTCTGCTGTACTCCTCTTCGCCGGACTGCTCCGGTTTTTCTTCCCGAACTGCTCCCATTCCGAACAGTTCCCCACAGGAAACAATTATCTATAGTTTAAGTCCTTTTGCTCCGACTGTCAATCTCAAGTAACATCATAACCGCCGATGGCTGCCGCCGTCTCAAATCCCAGCGCCGCCAGCCTTCTTGATGCCTCCATGGCCATACTGCCCCGTTCACAGTAAAACAGAAGCCGTTTCCGCTTCGGCAGCATGGAAACCGCCTCCTCCAGATATCCGTAGGGAATGTTCCATGCACCCTCAATATGCCGTCTCTCATACTGCTCCCGTTCCCTCAGATCTATGATCACACAGGATCGGTCCCCGCTGTATGCACCAAGCTCCGTAAACGGCACCGTCCCGAAGAG
>CAKRJM010000155.1 GCA_934351765.1 uncultured Lachnospiraceae bacterium
CGAAAAGCGATTGAAGCCGATTATATGAGGTATCAGGAGAATCCGATGCTGTATGGAAATCGGAGGCTTTCGCTTGATAAGACTGTAGATATGATTCGGTACTTTGCAGCATCGCGAAACGTTCGGGATCTGTATAAGGTAAAGCTCATGAAACTCATGTGGTATGCAGATGCTTTGGCATATAAGCTGAGAGGGATGGCAATTACAGGATTGGTATATCGAGCACTTCCGATGGGAGCAGTGCCGGTTGGACACGAATCCATCATAGAGTTAAAAGATGTTCCG
This sequence comes from uncultured Lachnospiraceae bacterium, assembly GCA_934351765.1. GTDB lineage: Bacteria > Bacillota > Clostridia > Lachnospirales > Lachnospiraceae > Lientehia. The sequence continues at coordinate 286 of CAKRJM010000155.1, forward strand.
TGTGAGGAAATTGATATGGGAGAGAGTACTTCGTATTGGTTTTCGTTAAAAGAGAAGCCGGTATGCGCTGCTTTATCCGAAGCCGATAAGAAAATTCTTGATGCGGTAATTGAAAAATTCGGAGAAATGAGCAGGCAGGAAATTGTTGAATTCATGCACAGAGAAGAAGCATATAAAAAGACAGCACCAAGAGAGATTATATCCTTTCAATATGCGGAGAAGCTGTTAATTTAGGTTTGGAGCCTTATTATTTTCCGGCCTGTCCCGAGGCGTTCCCTGTCTCCCTCCACAGAGGCAACTTTGATATGTGCCGCCTGTGGAGGGCGGACGGGACGCCGAGTTACGGAAGAAAAATTATAAAACTCCATTTTGAATCTCCGTCGCAGTCTCTTGACAAACTCCTTATTTCCTGTTTTAATAAGCATGAATGGTTAGCACAAACTAACATCAGAACAAAACCTGAACAAAGCGGGCATATTGTTCGAAAGCCAGAGAAAGGGAATGAGGAGAAGATGATGGAAGTGACCAGTGTTCTGCAGCTTCGGGTCCTGCTTTCGTTCTTGAAGGAGGATCATGAAACCTGTACGGTTACGGGGATCTCGAAGACCCTCGGAGAGGAAAAATATACGGTGAGCCGCGTGGTGGCGGCACTGGAAAAGGAGGGGCTGATCGACCGCAGCGACAGCCGCCGGCCGCTTCTGACGGCGGAAGGCAGGCGCGTGGCGGAGCGGTACCAGGAGCGGATCCATGTGACCTTAAACCACCTGACCTTTGAGGGTGTCGATCTGGAAAGTGCGAAGCAGGATGCCTATCACTGGGCGCTTTATAATACCGATCAGACCATGGAGGTGCTCCGAAACGCGGAGGAGCAGTACCGGGTCAAGTATGAGCTGCGGGATCGGAAATCCTTCGGCGGGGCGGAGATCAGCCGGAGGCTGAAGGATGGCTCTTATCAGTTTCCGTTTCTGATCTACCGGGAGCAGGTGAAGGATGGGAGCAATCTTTCCATGGGAAATGAGGGCTTTGAGCATCCCTGCACTCTTTCGGTACATAATGGCGTGGGGACAGTGCAGATCAAGGCCGTTGAGATCCGGATGCGCCCCAAGAGCGGAAAGGGTATGCTGAAGGGAACCGTAAAGAATATCAAGTATTACGATGGAGGAGATTTTATCGGTGCAGATATCACCGGGAATATCTGGTCGTTTCCGCTGAAGTCACTTCAATTCGTTAATATCGGAAACGGGATTGGCCAGCTGCTTCACGGAAGCGTCTGTCTGAAGATCACCAGCACGGTGGGGCAGATCCATATGCCGGAATCGATAGCAATTTTCACAATGATCATTTGATATGGATAAATAAAAGTAGACAAAATGCCAAAAATGAATCAGTGATTGCAAACCTGCAACAAAAGAAAAGGACGAAAAACCTAGGATTCCGGTAGGCTTTATTGAAAAATACCGGGATTTTGTAGCAGAAGTGCAACAAAGTCATCCGTGCATAAATGAAAACCTTTGTTATAATAACGTTGAAAAACAGGAAGAGGTCGGATCTGGGGAAGAACCCGGAACAAGACCACGCATGACGGACAGGAAATCGGCCCGAAATCGGCCGTGGTACCGATCAGAAAAGTGTCATGGCAGAGAAAGCTGGGAGACCAGCTTAAATTTCATGCCATAGGTTAGTTATAACTAATACTGTCGGTGACGCATGGAGCCTGGAGAAATGAGCAAAAGCGGCTGGTTCGGACCGGATTTTGCAAAGAATGTTTCACAGACAGGTTCCAGTCTGGTTCCGGAGGGAACGTTTACCGGATCTCCGTAGGTTTCAGATCCTGCTTCTGAGGATCCGATCAGAGAAAATCTGTTTTGACAAACCGCTTCCGCAGGAAACCTGCGGAGCAAAAAAGACAATCGTGCAGTAAGAAAGGAGAGCACAAGAAGTGAAAGAACGATTTCGCAGAGGATTGGCATTTCTGCTGAGCTTCGCAATGCTTCTGGGTATGACCACAACGGCAGGCGCCGAGAGTGCGTCCGCCGGAAGTGTAAACGTTGCGCCCGGTACTTATAGTGTCCCGGTAAGCAACAGCGATCCGGTAGCAGCCATGAACACCGAGTTCGGCGGCGTTGTGACAGATACCGCAACGGCGACCGTAAAGGCAGACGGGACAGTGTCCCTGACCCTGACGCTTCAGGCAATCAAGGTTATGACGAGCTATGATGCCTGGATCGACAGCTTTAACGGATATTATGAGGGCGGATATGAGGACGGAAAGGCTCCCACCGCCATTGATATCAAGTCTGTGGGCGGAACGCTGACAGCAAACGACGGAGCTTCTTATCCGGCGCTGGCAGAAGCCACATTTACGGCGGACAGCCTTCAGAGCAGCTACACTCTGGCGTATCATTTAAAAAGTACCATGATGGAGTTTGACCGTCATCCGGTTCTCACCGTTGACTGGGCAAACCGGAAAGCACTTGCCGGTGACAAGACGGCGCTCAATGCAAAGATCGAGGAAGTAAGCAAGATGGATTCCTCTGCTTACACCGCTGAGAGCTGGAACAAGCTGGCTGAGGCAGTAAACGCAGCCGCTGCTCTGGCTGAGAATGCAGATCAGACAGCCATCGACAATGCACTGGCAGCCATCAACGAAGCCATCACAGCCCTGGCGGCCGCAGCGCCTGCGCCGGAGGGAGCAGTTGCTTCCATCACCGCAGCAGACGGAACCGTGACCTACTATACCTCCCTGTTTGACAAGGCAGAGGTAAGCGACGAAGAGGGAAATGTAACAAGCCCCGCCGTACCCGGTGCGGTATCTTCGTTAAAGACAGGCGAGACGCTGACGCTGCTGCAGGATGAGACGACTACAGGACTTGCGTCGAAAGCCAAAGAGGCAGCAGCGTACTTCAACTTTGAAGGAAGCGCTGTGTTCAATATGAATGGCAAGACGGTGACAGCCGAAACGGTAAATGCACAGAGCTATGCGTTCTGTGTGAGTGCCGGAAGCCTGACAGTAAAGGGCGGAACCTTAAACGTGACAAAAAACGGCGGCGGCTGGAAAGTTGACGAAGGCGCAGAACTGATTCTGACAGGTTCCCATCACGCAAGTGCCATGTATGCAACGGTTGACTGCTACGGTGCTGTAAAGGCAGATGCAGGCGTTAAAGTGGAAAACTACGGAAACTCCAATGCAATCTGGCTTGGCGGAAACAAAGCAGAGCATATGATTCTGGATGGAGTAACAGTTTATTCGTCTGGTTCTCAGGCAGCGGTTGCAGCAACGGCCGGAACTGCAGATACCGTTGTGTCCATTACAAATTGTACATCAACCAGCGAGAAGCAGTATGCGATCAGTCTGGCAGGAAAATCCCAGAATATAACATTAAAGGGAAATACTGCAATCCGGAAATCCGGAAACGGCCCGGCAGTAAATATCAATGGAAGCGTGAAGGCTGTTATTGATGATTTAATTGCAGAGTCTGCAAGCACCTTCGCACTGGTAGTAGCCGGAACGTCTGACGTTACCATAAACAGCGGAAAATACAAAGCTGCTTATGCCGCATTAAATGTAACCGGAAGCGGTAAGGTTCATTATCCGGAAGGAAAGGTTATGAATAATACTCCGGACGGTGATGGCTACTTTACGCTGATCAATGAGCAGGATTATGTTTCGAAAAAGGTTGCACAGATCGGTGAGAACATTTATGAAAGCGTGGATGATGCAATCAAGGCAGTACAGGATGGAGAGACCATTAAGCTTGTGGATGACGGCTATCTGCTGAACAGTGCAACGCTGGGAGATAAGACAGTTCCTGCTTCCTGCACCATTGATTTAAATGGTCATAAGCTGACTCTGGGAGCGACATTGTCCCTTTATCAGACACTGACGATTCTGGATTCCACCGGAGCCAAGAGCGTTTTGGATTTCCAGAGCCTGATTTCGGCAAAGGAGACCGCCGGACTGATCTTAAAAGATCTGACAATCAATTCCGCACAAGGTAAATATGTGACGAGCTGGATCCAGAGCGAAACCGGACTGCAGATCCTGAATTGTACGATCAACCAGAACGGAAGCCGCCTGATCAACGGACAGTCCAGCTTCAATGCACCGGTTCTTGTAAAGGACTGCGTGGTGAACGGAACAAACGGCGGTTATTTCGAAGTCCGTATGAGCGACGAAACGGAAGCCGGTAAGGTTCTCATTGAGAACACGGTCATTACTGTAGACGAAAGCGCAAAACGCGGATTATATCTGACCTGCGGAAATGCGGCTGTAAAGGATTGTACCGTTTCGGGTTGTGAGGTTGGTGTACAGGTAGCTTCCGATACAAATGCGGTATTTGAGGGAAAGAACCAGATTACCGGAACAAAGGAAGCAATCGCAGTCGGTGAGAAGCGTACCGTGACAATCAATGACGGAGCTTACAACACCGATGGTGAGTATGCAGTATATGGTTCCAAATCCAGAGTGATCATCAACGGCGGAAGCTTCCAGGGAACAACCGGAGCAGCAGACGGACTGGTAACACTTCCTGATGGAAAGAAGCTGGCGCGGAACAGCGAAAACCGCTGGGCGCTGGCAGATAAAACCGGAAGCGAGCCGGAGGAAAATTCAATTGCA
>CAKRJM010000156.1 GCA_934351765.1 uncultured Lachnospiraceae bacterium
GGAGGAAGGAGATGCGTTTTCTGTTGTAGGATACAGCAAAGGAAGCCGGATCGACAGCCATGTGGAGGACGGAACCTGGCATATTACCTCCGGACAGGAGGAAGAAAAGGGCGGCTCGCTGGTTGGCGGTTTTTATGTGGACGGACAGGGCATTTATTTAAAGAAGGCACTGGGTGAGGTCCATGTAACGATCCCACGGGATGCCGTTTTTGAACAGGTGGAGATCCGGGTAAAAGCCGGAGCCTTTCAGAGCGGGACGCTGGCCTGTGACGAACTGGAGGCTGAGGTAGAAAGCGGAAGTGCGACTTTTGAGCTTCTGGATATTGGAACGAAGGCGAAGATCCATGCGGCCACGGGAGCCGTAGACGGAACGCTGGCCGGTTCGGAGGAAGACTATTCGGTGGAGATGGACTGCAGCCTGGGAAGTATTTCTGCCGGAAGCAGTGAACTGGGAGGAATTGTCCTGGGCGAGGAACATTATGACATTGGAGAAAAGGATCTGGAGCTTTCCTGCGATCTTGGGTCAATTACCCTTTCCTTTGAGCAGGAAATGCGATAGAATAGAGACATAAAGGAGACGAAAACTATGGAACCGAAACGATTATACCGTTCAACAAGAGACAAACTGTTTTTAGGCGTATGCGGAGGGATCGGTGAATATTTCAATATCGATCCGACCATTATCCGTGTGATCTGGGCAATCTTCGGCTGCACCGGAGCCGGGATCCTGGCTTACTTCATTGCGGCAGTGCTGATGCCGTCCGACCCGTCATAATACGGAGCCCGGCAAGGGGCACGGTCGGAATAAAAAACGAACAAAGCAGGGAGCGGAAAGCGCCCGGAACGATGAATGGAATTTCAGAAACAGGCAATGCTCTTAGTAACCCGGAAAGGGAGAAAGGAGCATTGTCTGTTATATGGGAAAGAAAAAAGAGGGGCCGCTGGATCTTTCGGATTTAACACCGGAGGAGAAGCTGAAGCTGGAGATTGCCGCGGAGATCGGCGTTTATGACAAAGTGATAAGGGGCGGCTGGCGATGCCTTTCGGCAAAGGAATCAGGGCGGATCGGCGGCATGATGACGAAAAAGAAACGGGAACTGAAAAAATCTTAAGGCTTTCTAAAATCTCCCGGATTTGCTGGAAAGACGGCGGGAAATATGATACCATGATAACGATAAAGCTGCCGGAGGCAGAAGGGAGATACTATGAATATACTGTTTTTTTTAACGCCCAAAAGCGAAGTAGAATATGTGTTTGATGATTTTACCATCAGACAGACCATAGAGAAGATGGAATATCACCGGTTTTCTGAAGTTCCGGTCATTGACCGGGAGGGACATTATACGGGAACGATCACGGAAGGTGATCTTCTATGGTATGTGAAAGAACAATGGGATCTGAATATGAGTGAGGCGGAGAATGTGAGAATTTCCGGGATCGGCAGAAAGCGGAAGACGGCGGCAGTGTCTGCTGATGCGCGCATGGAAGATCTGATGGAAAAGGCTATGAATCAGAATTTTGTTCCTGTGGTGGACGATAAAAATATCTTTATCGGAATTGTGAAGCGCAAGGATATCATCGGCTATTTCTACAGACAGATGAGCGGAAAGCCGGAAGCGTAATCCATTGACTTTTAGAGACGGAAATGATAAGATGTTACTGCGTCGGCATGTTACCGGCGCAGTAATTTTTCGCGGATATGGCGGAATTGGCAGACGCGCCAGATTTAGGTTCTGGTGTCCATGACGTGCAGGTTCAAGTCCTGTTATCCGCAGGAACAGAGGCTCTGAGGAGAAACCCGGTGGGGAGAGATATCCTTGGGGCTTTTCTTTTTCATCATCAGGAGGGACAGAAACCGTGTGCCTGCTGCAGCAGTCTGTGTGGTTACAGGAGTGCGCGGAAAACGACAGGAAACAGCCTGAAGGAGAGGCCATGAAGGAAAAAGGAAGAGAGAACAGGGCAGAAGAAAAAACGAACGGAATTGCAGAGAAAGCGGGAATGCAGGAACAGATGCGACAGACGGGGAAAGAGCTTCTGCTGCTGCTTCGCTGTGCATTAAACGGAGAGGCTGCCGGGATTTCCTGGGACGGCGAGGAATGGAAACGGATCTGGCAGCTGGCAAAGCGGAGCAATGTGGAAGCAGCGCTCTGGCCGGCGGTGAAGCCCCATGAGGAAGCATTGCCGGAGAAGCTTCGAAGTCTGTGGAAGCAGGCAGGAACTATGGGAATGTACCGGGAACTGCAGTTTGATGTGGAACGGGAGCAGATCCTGGAGGCACTGGAGGCCCATGGGATTTCCTATCTGCCGTTAAAAGGGATTCTGCTAAAGGATGATTACCCGAAACCGGGAATGCGCTACATGTGCGACAATGATATTCTGTATGGCTATGTGGAGCCGGATCCGGCGGGCGGTTACTGCCTCAGAGGAAAGACGGAAGCAGATAAGGAGCAGGGGCTTCTGGAAGCGCAGAAGATTCTCTGCACGATTATGAAGCAGCATGGTTACGAAGTGGAAGGTCTGGCGGGAAATCATGATGCCTTTCAGAAACAGCCCATATTTAATTTTGAGATGCATCGTACGCTGTTTGACCGGACAAGTCCGTTTCTGTCTTATTATAAGAATCCCTGGAAGCGGGCAGTCAGAAGGGAAGAAAATCCTCATCGGTATGAGTATTCCGTGGAAGATCAGTATCTGTTTATAATTGCCCATGCCTGGAAGCATTATGACGGAGGCGGATGCGGAATCCGGACACTGGCGGATGAAGCGGTGTATCTCCAGAGGCAGGGCGGTTTCATGGACTGGAATTATGTGGAAGCGGAGGCAGAAAAGCTGGGACTTGGAGAATTTGAAAAGGCGCTTCGGCGCTGCGCAAAGCATCTGCTTCTGGAGACGGGAGAAGCGGAGGCGGAGGACTGGGAGATGGCTTATTATATGCTGGGCTGCGGAACATACGGAACCATGGATAACCGGATCATGAGAACGATCAGCCGGCTGCAGATGGAAATCGGCGGAGATCAGAAGCAGGCAAAAAAGCGCTATGCCAGAAACCGGATCTTTCTTTCGGAGGAACAGTTACAGGAATATCATCCGTTTTTTTATCATCATAAATCGTTACGGTGGATACTTCCCATTTACCGCACCGTGCGGGGAATGCTCCGCCATCCGGGACAGCTTCTGCGGGAATGGAGGATCTGGCGGCAGTATCGGGATTAAGAACCACGTGGATTTATAAAATGATCCGGATGTTGGAAAATGAAGAAGAAAGGGTGTGGAACTATGAAACGGACTCTGAACCGCAAAGAGCTCCTTCTGGTGGCCAGTATGCTGTTCGGCCTGTTTTTCGGTGCCGGAAATCTGATCTTTCCGGTTTATATGGGGCAGCAGGCGGGAAGAAACCTGCTCCCGGCGACACTGGGATTTCTGGTGACCGGCGTGGGGCTTCCGCTTCTTGGTGTGGCGGCACTGGGGATCAGCCGGAAGGACGGCGTACTGGAAATGAGCAGCCAGGTGGGAAAGGGCTGGGGGATCGTATTTACCGGCCTGCTGTATTTGACGATCGGGCCGTTTTTTGCCATTCCCAGGTGTGCGACGGTCTCCTTTACGGTGGGACTGGAATCGCTTCTGCCGGAGGGCAGCCACGGGATCTGGCTGGCGGTGTTTTCCCTTCTGTTTTTCCTGGCGGTACTGTTCTTTTCCCTGCGGCCGGGAAAGATCCTGACCTGGGTGGGAAAAATTTTAAATCCGCTGTTTCTGGGATTTCTGGGGATTTTAATGCTTCGGGCAGTCATAAGCCCCATGGGAGCCATTGAAGAGGCAGTGCCGCTTGGCAGTTATCAGAACGCTGTATTTTTTCAGGGATTTTTAGAGGGATATAATACCATGGATGCGCTGGCCGGTCTGGCGTTCGGGATCATTGTGGTAAATGCGATCCGCGGTCTTGGTGTGGAGGATGCAGACGCAGTAGCAAAGAATACGGTGAAGGCAGGTGTATTCAGCTCGCTGCTCATGGCGGGAATCTATGTGCTGGTGGCCGTGGTAGGGGCCCAGAGCCGAGGAAGCCTGCCGGTCTGCGGAAACGGCGGCGAAGCCCTGCTTGGAATCGCCAGTCGGTATTTCGGTAAGGCCGGGGGGCTGATCCTGGCGGCAACGGTTGCGCTGGCCTGCTTAAAAACCGCAGTCGGTCTTCTCACAAGCTGCGGGGAGACCTTTCAGAAAATGTTTCCCGGCGGTCCGTCCTATCGGGCCTGGGTGGTGTCGTTCGGGACTCTTTCGTTCCTGATTGCAAACCTGGGACTGGAAAAGATCATTTCCTTTTCGCTTCCGGTCCTTATGTTCTTATATCCGCTGGCGGTGACGCTGATCCTGCTGACTTTGTTCGGAAGAGCATTCCAAAACGATCGCAGGGTTTATCAGGCCGTGACTGTCTGTACCGGTCTGGCGGCGGCCTTTGATTTTATCCGTACCCTGCCGGGAGCGGCAGTCTCCGTCCTCCATGCAGAGGGACTGATCGCATTCGGAGAACGGTTCCTGCCGTTTTCGTCCATCGGGTTTGGCTGGCTTTTACCGGCAGCAGTGGGACTGGGCATCGGGCTGGCAGTTCGTGTGATGGTGCCGGTTAGTCCGGAGAAAGGGTAAGGCTGGTGACGGCTTTTTCTTTCGCGGTCTCCTCGGTCCGGATCTTCTGCGCATCAATTCGATATTCGATTCCGTAAAGATGAAGCTCCGTAGGAACCGTGCCGTTTAAGCTGTGGCTGCTGAGACCGAACGTTTTTGTCTCGTTATTTAACGGCAGGAGCGTTCCGTCCTGATCAAAAACCACCATGGTTCCTTCGGGATTTCCGTCCTCGTCCTGTCCAGGCGTATACAGGATCTGTACTTGATAGGGACTTA
>CAKRJM010000157.1 GCA_934351765.1 uncultured Lachnospiraceae bacterium
CGTCTGCATCGGGTGGCCAGCCGGCACAGATTTATTATATGAAGAAAGAGGATATTCCGATCCCCGTATCAACACTGGTGCTGATGATCGTGACGATTACCTATAAGTTAGTGCTGGTAATGATCGGCATTCTTCTGATAATCTTTGGACAGGGCTTTATCCATCAGTATCTGGGAGATGTGCAGTTTGTGTTTTACCTGGGAACCGGGCTCAATGTGTTTTGTGTGACATCGATGCTGATCCTGGTGTTCCATCCGGTCCTGGCAAGAGAAATCCTGGTGCGTGGAATGAAGCTTCTGGAAAAGCTTCATCTCATGAAACGGAAGCCGGCAAGACTGGAAAAGCTCAGTGCGTCCATGGATCAGTACCGGGCAACGGCGGTTTATCTGCGGGATCATAAGCTGGTTCTGGCCAAGGTCTTTGCCATCACGGTATTCCAGCGGTTTGCACTGTTTTCGGCGACCTGGTTTGTTTATAAGGCATTTGGATTATCCGGCTATTCGGCGGCGGTTATTATGCTTTTGCAGGGAACCATCTCCGTGGCGGTGGATATGCTTCCGCTGCCGGGGGGAATGGGAATCAGCGAGCAGCTGTTCCTGATCATTTTCCTGCCGGTCTTTGGCAGCGAGCTTCTTTTGCCGGGCATGATTTTAAGCCGGGGACTGGGCTATTATACGGAGCTGATCCTCAGCGCACTGCTGACGATCGTGGCGAATTTTACGATAGGAAGAAAAAAACACGGAGGGGTGGAAAAGAAGTATGTTAGGAGTTTATGATTATACGGTAATACTGACTTATATGAGTCTGATGGTGTCCGTGGGCGGAATCCTGTTTTCTGTCAATGGACATCTGAACCTGGCAGTGCTCTGTCTGGCGGTTTCGGGACTTTTGGATATGTTCGATGGAAAGGTTGCACGGACGAAAAAGAACCGGACTGAGGTGGAAAAGAAATTCGGGATCCAGATTGATTCCCTGTCGGATATTGTGTGCTTCGGCGTTGGTCCGGCAGTGATCTGCTACTGTATGGGCATGAAGGGTGTGACGGGGATCATGATTCTGCTGTTCTACGTGACAGCGGGACTGATCCGTCTGGCCTGGTTTAATGTTTCGGAGGAGATCCGTCAGAACGAGACGGAGGAAAAGCGGAAATGCTATCAGGGACTTCCGATCACGTCCATGGCCATTGCGCTGCCGCTTCTGGTGGTGTTCCGGCCGCTTTTGGGAAAACGGGAATTCATGCTGAGCCTTCACGCGCTGGTGCTGATCGTGGGCCTTTTGTTTATCACGAATTTTAAACTGAAGAAACCTGGAAATCTGGTGATCAGCGGTCTGGTTATTGTTGTGGCAGCGGCAGTTTTACACATCCTGCATATCTGGTAGAAAACCGATCACAGCGGGAAGAGCCGGGCGAAATGAAGGCTGTCCGGCTTTCGGAGAATGAGAGGAGGATTTCATATGGCAGAGATCTGGTATGCGGACCGGAACGGAAAGCGGAAAAACGGAACGACCGGTCAGGATCGGCTGTTGGAATTTTTATACGGGCACCGGCTGACAAGAATACTTCTTCGTCCGCTGGTATCACCTGTGGTGTCCCGCCTTGGCGGGGCATTTCTCGATTCGGGGATTTCCCGGATCTTTGTGGAGCCCTTTGTGAAGAAAAACGGGATTGATCTGAGCCTCTATGAAAAGCAGACCTTTTCCTCCTATAATGACTTTTTTACGAGAAAGATCCGGCCGGAGCTTCGTCCGGCAGATCCGGACAGACAGGTGCTCATCAGCCCCGGCGATGGAAAGGTAAGTGTTTATCCGATCCGGAAAAACGGGCGTTTCCTGATCAAGCATACCCGCTATACGGCAGAACAGCTTCTGGGAGACCGGATGCTGGCAAAACGGTATCAGGGCGGCTGGCTTTATGTGATCCGTCTGACGGTGGACGATTATCATCGCTACTGTTATCCGGCCGATGGCGTGAAGTCAGAACAGAGAATCCTTCCCGGTGTGCTTCATACGGTGAATCCGGTGGCAAATGACTGTTATCCGATCTATAAAATGAACAGCCGGGAATATTGTCTGTTAAAGACAAAGCAGTTCGGAACGCTGGTTTTAATGGAGGTGGGAGCGTTAATGGTCGGACGGATCTGCAATAACGATCCGGGAGAACAGAAGGTAAGACGCGGAGCAGAAAAGGGACGGTTTGAATTTGGCGGCTCAACGATCATCGTCATGACGCAGCCGGGTGTTGTGGAGCCGGATCAGACGCTGCTGGTTCATTCGGCAGAGCAGATGGAAACCCTGGTAAAGCAGGGAGAATCGCTGGGAAGAAGTAAAAAGTAAAAAAATTCCCGGGGCACGCTAAACAACTGCCGAATTCCCCAAAAGCCAGGGAAAACCGGCAGACGAAACCGCTGCACCGAGAAAAACGGCTGTTTCAAAAATGAAACTGGCTGTAAAAATATCTGGATAAATAATAGTTGGATAAATGCTTCTTCACAGACTGGATACAGGCCATAAAAGGGGACAATAGACCGGAAAATCTTTCGTCTGTGAAGAAGCGATACAGAGCAAAAACGGAAAATCATCGGAACAGCAGGCTATAACTGGGCGGGAGTATAGGCCGGGGATCTGTTCCTGTGAGCTTCGTTTTCAAAGTTCTCTGTGTATGCATTTATCATAAAAGGTCTGAAGAGAAAAAACAAGGGAATCTGCACAAGCGGTCAAAAATCCGCACAAGCGGTAAGCGGAAACACTAAAATTGAGCGATTTAAGAAGAAAATTAGCGAATAAGCATGGCATTGTGCGAATTATACAATTAAATTCAAAAAAATATCGGGGGGGGTACAAAAGAAACAGTAACAAAGAAGCCAATACAGGTATTAACAGAGCTTTAACCCGAGGAAATTTCCTGAAATGCTTGAAAAAACAGGAAACATATGATATTATAGGTACCATAAGGGGAGTTATTGATCCTGATTCCAGGAAAAAGAAAATCTGGGCACATGAGATAAAGAATTGTGTGACAGTTTATTCTTTCTCATGGATGGGAGGCAATAGTTCTTTTTTTGTTTGTTTTCCGGCGAAAAAACCAACTCAGAGGGAGGGAAAAGAGAAGGGTTCTGGAACGTCGTTGAATACATATAAGCCAGAAGGGCGGACTGGCGGTGTCAGAGAGGGGCTGACAAAACGAAACAGCTTTTATCGAAAATCTATAAAATAAAAAGGAAAGGAATGATGGTATGAAGAGTAAGTGGAAAAAACTATGGTCCGTGCTTCTTACAGTTATCATGATGGCTTCTCTGCTTTTGCAGCCGGGCTTCGGAACCTATGCGGCTGAAAACCGTGATGCCGGAAGCAGTACCTCACAGACAGTGGCAGATCCGGTCACCATTGATAAATGGATCTGGACCCAGGGAAAAAATACCGCTACGATGGGAAGAATCTGGGCGGACAAGTCGGTCAGCTCCGATTCCATAACGTATGGAAATCATACAAAGCTGACCGTTGAAAAGAGCGAAGCCGCTGATTTTCTGGTGGCACTGTCGGCATTGTCCTCGACCCAGCCAATGGAATCCGAAACACCGGTACCGCTGGATATTGTTATGGTGCTGGATGTATCGGGAAGTATGGATGATCCGTTTGGCAGCAATGACTCGACGAAAAGACTGACTGCATTAAAGAATTCGGTGAATGCCTTTATCGATCTGGTAGAAGAACGGAATGAAAGCGAGGCAATTACCGACGACAGTCAGAAGAGCCGGATATCGCTGATACAGTTTGCCGGAGACAAGAGAAATTCTGAATATAGAGATAATGGATACACAATCCAGCCGTCGAAGGTGCTGAACAGTTTTACGGTCTGTGATGCAAATGGTGCAGCCACATTAAAAGGAAGCGTTAACGGACTGCGTGCCGCAGGCATGACCCGTGCAGACTATGGAATGAGTCTTGCAGAAACGGAAATGAACAGTAATGCCCGTACAGACGCGCATAAGGTTGTGATCTTCTTTACGGACGGTGCACCTTCGTCATTCAGTTCGTTTGATTACAGTGTTGCCAAGGGAGCGGTTGAATCGGCAAACAGTATGAAGGCCTCCGGCACCACGGTTTATACCATTGGTATTTTCAGCGGAGCAGATACGTCCGATACGAGTAAAAAGGAAAACCAGTTTATGCATGCGGTTTCCAGTAATTATCTGACTTCCAGCGTGTCCACCGGGGACTACTTTACAGATCCTAAAATTACTCTCGGAACCCGTGTGGCCGGTTCGGAGTATTATCTGAAATCTGAGAATGCAGAAGGATTGATGGAGAACTTTAAGAATATTTTCTCCAAAATCACGGTAACTGCGTATGCACCGACAGAGATCGAGGGTGATAACCCGTCCCAGAGCGGTTATGTGACCTTTACGGATGAGCTGGGCGCCTTTATGGAGGTTGCCGATTTCAATGCGGTAGCCTATGGCGATCATATTTACAAAGTACATGAAAAAGGCGAAGCGGAAACGCTGGCCAACGGGAATGCTCGGTATCGTTATACCTTTACGGAGGAGGCGAAGCAGCCGGCCAACTCCATTTATGCCGACGTGGATCTTCGGAATATTCTGATCACGGTCACGAAGAAGCAGGACGGCTCCGGAGATCTGGTAGAGGTAAAGATCCCTGCCACCATGCTGCCGTTACGGTCGTATGAAGTAAAAACGGACAAGGCAGGAAAGACCACATTAACGATTTCCGATACGGATCCCATTAACGTGTTCTATTCGGTACAGCTTCAGGACGGCGTGCGGGAGGCCATCGAGCAGGGAAATACCATCGGGATCGATGCGCTGAACGAAACCCAGAAGCAGGCACTGAAAACATATATGGCAGAGCATACGGA
>CAKRJM010000158.1 GCA_934351765.1 uncultured Lachnospiraceae bacterium
TCTCTGCCCGAAGTCACCGCAGTTCACGACAACGGCGACGGAACCATGACCTTGACCATTGACGCCGTATGCAGTCTGGTCGTCTGCAATGATGCCCTTATGACCCACGAACTTACCGTCCGGCTTCTGCCCAATGGCCAGGTTCAATATCTGGGAAACCGGATCGTAAAGGACATGGACGGCGGAAGGCCGGAATATAAGCTGGAATAAATATGGAATGGAACTATAAAAGAGCAGCCGCTCCCCGACTTTCCATCAGGGAGTGGCTGCTCTTCTTTATATATTATGGAATTTAGAACAGGCCTGTGATCTTTCCGGTCTCATCTACATCGATCTTCTCAGCCGCGGGTACCTTGGGCAGTCCGGGCATGGTCATGATCTCACCGGTGAGCGCTACGATGAAGCCTGCACCTGCGGAAATCTTCAGGTTTCTTACGGTTACTTCAAAGTCGGTGGGAGCACCAAGCTTTGTCTGATCATCCGTTAAGCTGTACTGGGTCTTTGCTACGCAGATCGGGCAGTTTCCATAACCCATAGCCTCCAGCTGAGCAGCCTGCTTCTGAGCATTCGCTGTCAGAACAGCTCTCTTTCCGCCGTAGATCTTCTGAACGATCTGGTTTAACTTATCCTCAATGCTTCCCTCCAGCTCATAGGAGAAGGTAAAGTCATTGGGCTGCTCGCAGAGTCTTACAACCTCTTCTGCCAGCGCTACGCCGCCTTCGCCGCCCTTTGCCCATACCTGGGAAAGAACTACATTTACGCCAAGCTCCTTGCACTTCTTCTCAACCAGCTCAAGCTCTGCCTGGGTATCGGTCGGGAACTCGTTGATGGCAACCACGCAGGGCAGCTTGTAAACATTGGTGATGTTGCTTACATGCTTCAGCAGGTTCGGAAGTCCCTTCTCCAGAGCCTCCAGATTCTCATTGTTCAGGTCGGCCTTTGCAACGCCGCCATTGTATTTCAGTGCTCTTACGGTTGCTACGATAACAACTGCATTGGGCTTTAAGCCAGCCATACGGCACTTGATATCCAGGAACTTCTCAGCACCGAGGTCTGCGCCGAAGCCAGCCTCTGTTACGGTGTAATCAGCCAGCTTTAATGCCATCTTGGTTGCTGTTACAGAGTTGCAGCCATGTGCGATGTTTGCGAAGGGGCCGCCGTGAACGATGGCAGGAGTTCCCTCCAGGGTCTGTACCAGGTTGGGCTTTAACGCATCCTTTAACAGAGCTGCCATTGCACCCTCTGCATGAAGATCATGAGCGGTAACGGGCTTCTGCTCGGAAACCTTTCCGTAGGTATATCCAACGATGATCCGGCCGAGTCTTGCCTTCAGATCGGTGATGTCGCTTGCCAGGCAGAGCACTGCCATGATCTCGGAAGCAACGGTGATGTCATAGCCGTCTTCACGGGGCATTCCGTTGGTCTTTCCGCCAAGGCCGTCTACTACGTTACGAAGCTGACGGTCGTTCATATCCACGCATCTTCTCCAGGTGATCTTTCTGGGGTCGATGTTCAGAGCGTTGCCCTGGAAGATGTGGTTGTCGATCATTGCTGCCAGCAGGTTGTTTGCTGCGCCGATGGCATGGAAGTCACCGGTAAAATGAAGGTTGATATCCTCCATCGGGACCACCTGTGCATAGCCGCCGCCTGCTGCGCCGCCCTTTACACCGAATACCGGTCCGAGGGACGGCTCACGGAGCGCTACCATAACCTTCTTGCCGATCTTGGATAATCCGTCTGCAAGACCTACGCTGGTGGTCGTCTTTCCTTCGCCTGCGGGAGTCGGGTTGATCGCTGTTACCAGGATCAGCTTGCCGTTCTCCTTGTCAGAGTCCTTTAATAAATTGTAATCAATCTTTGCCTTGTACTTTCCGTACTGCTCCAGATACTTGTCATCGATTCCTGCCTTCTCGGCAATCTTGGTAATCAGTTCCGGCTGGCACTCCTGTGCAATTTCAATGTCTGTCTTAAATCCCATAATGTGTTCCTCCTTAAGAAAAGTTGTACCTGTCCCTTTTTGCCCTTCCCCAATTTCTATACGGCGAAAACAAGGCTTCGCCTTAAGAACAAAAAAGGACAGCATTTAAAAGTTAAATGCTGCCCAGACGGTCGGCTTATCTTTATTGCTCCGGCTGCACTGTGGTTCTCCACAATTATCCGTCAGTAACCGGAACCTTTTGTTGATGGTCTTATCCTATCACATTGACAAACCTTTGTCAAGCATTTTGATAAAAATTTATCCATTTTTTACACAGACATAAAGCAGATCCGTCTTGACCTTTTTTCCTTAATATTGTATTATTAAATACAGTTCAAAAAAATACTATTGGAGATGTCCTATGACACAAAACTACTCCCCCACATTTTTTGTTGCCTTTTCTCACGACATCCTGAACGCTTATAATCAGATGTGTGAACCGCTGCTTCAAAAATTCGGGATTTCTCAGGTATCCTTTGATATCCTGATGTTTTTAAAAAATAATCCGGAGCTTTGTACTGCTCAGCAGATCAGTATGTTTCGGAACATTAAAAAGAACCTGGTTTCCGTTCATGTGGAAAAGCTGGTCAAAGCCGGCTATTTAAAACGGGGAGCTGTTTCCGGCGACCGCAGGAAAATCGCTCTTTTCTGCACAGAAAAGGCTGTTCCCATTACAGACGCCGGCATTGCTTTGCAAACATCCTTTGTCGATCAGCTTACTGCTGATATTCCCCAGCGGGAGCTTACCCTCTATCGGAGGCTCATGGAAACCATGGCGGAGCATGCCCGTTCCATGACGGCAGAAACGTCATCCGCAAAGTCTTTCCCGCCTGACCGGAAGGACGATGACCCCCGCTTACCGGAACCGAGCTATCTGCCATAACCGCTTACCGGAAAACCGACCGTACTGTCAATCCCAGCCAGATCAAACGCTAAAGGAGACACCATGCAGGATAAAAACTTTCTGGGCACAGAGCCCATCGGAAAACTTCTTCTGAAGCTGGCGATTCCAACTGTGATCGCCCAGCTCATCAATATGCTTTACAACATCGTTGACCGGATCTACATCGGCCATATTCCCCTGAACGGAAGTCTGGCTCTTACCGGTGTCGGCGTCTGCATGCCGATCATCATGATCGTTTCTGCCTTTGCAGCTCTTGTCAGCTCCGGCGGTGCTCCGAGAGCCTCGATCTCCATGGGAAAACAGGATCCGGAAGCAGCAGAACGGATCCTCGGAAACTGCTTCAGCCTCCAGATCGTGATCTCTGCCATTTTAACTGTAATTCTGCTGCTCTGGAACCGGGATCTTCTTCTTGCCTTCGGTGCCAGCGAAAATACGATTTCCTACGCCGTGGATTATATGAATATCTATGCGGTCGGCACCTTATTTGTACAGCTCACGCTCGGTATGAATGCCTTTATCACTGCCCAGGGCTTTACCACCATTTCCATGATCTCCGTTCTGATCGGTGCTGTCTGCAACATCGTTCTGGATCCGGTCTTTATTTTTGCTTTCGGAATGGGTGTCCGGGGCGCCGCTCTGGCAACGGTACTCTCCCAGGCCGTCTCCTGTATCTGGGTCCTGCGGTTCCTCTGTGGAAAAAAGACGCTTCTCCATATCCGCAGGAAGTATCTGCGTATGCAGGCAAAGGTTGTCATCCCCTGTATTACACTTGGCCTCGCGACCTTTATCATGCAGGCAAGCGAGAGTGTTGTGACCGTCTGCTTTAATTCCTCCCTGCTCCGTTACGGCGGTGACATTGCTGTTGGCGCTATGACGATCCTCACCAGTGTCATGCAGTTCGCGCTGCTTCCGCTTCAGGGCATTGCCCAGGGCGCACAGCCGATCTCCAGTTATAATTATGGTGCCAGAAATGCGGACCGTGTAAAAAAGACCTTCCGCCTTCTGCTGATCACCTGCTTTACGTACTCCATGGTTCTCTGGGCTGCTGTCCAGCTTTTCCCGAAGCTGTTCGTGAGTATTTTTACGTCCGATGCCGCCCTTGTTTCTTTTACTGCTCCCATGCTGAAGATCTATCTTGGCGGACTGGGGCTCTTTGGAATCCAGATTGCCTGCCAGATGACCTTTACCTCTCTGGGAAAAGCAGTCTGCTCGATCATCGTCGCCGTTGTCCGGAAGTTTGTACTGCTGCTGCCGCTCATTTATCTCATGCCTCACCTGGTTTCTGATTCCACCAGAGGCGTTTATATGGCTGAGCCGGCTGCAGATGTGACCGCTGTCCTTTTTACCATCGTCCTGTTCACCTTCCAGTTTAAAAAAGCAATGAAGAATCTCCAAAATTAAAACTTCTCACAAAAGAAACACGATGCAGGAACCTCATTCTCTGCACCGTGTCTCTTGTTTTTCAGCGAAGCTTCCTGTCCGCCGGATTCTTTTTTATATGTTCGCAGCTTTTAATATGCTTTGCCCCAGAATACCATAGTCTTCGCCGGTCTTCCGCATACCGGGCATACATCTCCGATGTGCTCCTGCTCGAAGGGCATGCATCTGGAGGTTGCTGTGGTGTCCTCTTTGATCTTCAGCTCGCATGCCTGATCGCCGCACCACATCATCTTCACAAAGCCAGGCTTGTTTGCCACGATATCCTTGAACTCATCATAGGTATGAGCCTCATAGATATGGCTCTGAAGATGAGCCTTTGCCTTTGCAAGCATATCATTCTGGATCACATCAAGGATCTCCAGTGCCTTCTCGCCCAGCTCATCGATGGATACCGTGATCTTCTCACGGGTATCTCTGCGGACGATCACCGCCTGGTTCTGTTCCATATCCTTCGGTCCGATCTCCACACGGATCGGGATTCCGCGCATCTCCTGCTCAGAGAATTTCCAGCCCGGGCTCTTTTCGGTATCATCCAGTT
>CAKRJM010000159.1 GCA_934351765.1 uncultured Lachnospiraceae bacterium
AAACGGTTCCGGTGGCCTCCTTTATTATTTTGGCGCTGATCTGGGTAAAGGCCTCCGGTCTGTCGATCCTGATCGCCTTTCTCATGGTGCTTCCGGTGTTTTATTTTAACCTTCTGGAGGGGATCCGCAGTACCGATCAGAAGCTTCTGGAAATGGCAGAGGTTTTTCAGATGAGTGCCGGAAGAAGAATTTACTATCTGTATCTGCCGCAGCTTTGCCCGTTTTTTCTTTCGGCAGCTTCTCTGGCGCTTGGGATTTCCTGGAAAGCCGGTGTGGCGGCAGAGGTCATCGGGATTCCCAACGGATCGATGGGAGAGCGGCTGTATGAGGCAAAGATCTATCTGGAAACAGCGGATCTGTTTGCGTGGACGATCCTGATCGTGGCTGTCTGCGCATGCTTTGAGCTGGTATTCATGAAAATGGCAGGTAAGCTGCCCGGCGGACAGAAAAACAGCCGGAAACGGAGTAAAAAATGAAACAGCGGGAAATCATAATAGAAAATCTGGAAAAGCGTTATGGAAAGACGGTTGTGTTTTACGGCTTTTCCAGGCGCTTTTTCTGCGGAGAGACCACGGTGCTCATGGGACGGTCGGGCTGCGGAAAGACGACGCTTCTGCGGCTTCTTATGGGGCTGGAAACGCCGGATGGCGGACGGATCCTAGGCGTGCCGGAAAATCGAACGGCAGTATTTCAGGAGGATCGGCTGTTTGAAGCCTTTTCTGCGGTGGAAAATATCCGGGCTGTGCTTCCGGGCGGAGGGCAGAGGCTTACCGGGACGGAGAGAAAAGCGGCGGACTGTACAGGGAGGAAGCGAACCGGACGGGAAAGCCGCGGGGAACAGCTTCAGAAAATCCGGGAAGCACTTTCGGAGCTTGGAATCATCGGGGTTGCGCAGGATCAGCCGGTTTTGGAGCTGTCTGGCGGTATGAGACGGAGAGTGGCCATTGCGCGGGCGGTCCTGGCGGGACAGCGGTTTGGCCCGGAAGGAATGATTTTGTTTGATGAACCATTTGATGGTCTGGATTCGGAAACAAAAGCCGGAGCTTCCAGGTTTATCCGGGAAAACTGTGTCGGAAAAACGGTGATCATGATCACTCACAGCGAAGAGGAAGCAGCGCTCATGGGTGGGACCATTGTCCGTCTGTAAAAAAATATCGGAAAAGAGGAAGGAAACATGGATGAGAGAGTAAAGAAACTGGCGTATAATCTGGTGCATAATTCCTGCAGAGTTCAGCCGGGAGAAAAGGTGTATGTACATTACACCGGGATGGATACTCAGGATCTGGCAAGGGCGCTGATCAAGGAGGTTTATGAGGCGGGCGGGCTTCCGTTTGTTCATTATACCGATCCCAGAGTACAGCGGGAAGTCCTTTTACACTGCAGTGAGGAGCAGTTAAGGCTGATGGCACAGGTGGACAGCTGTGAGATGGAGCAGATGGACTGCTATATTGCTGTGCGGGGCGGAGATAACCTGAATGAGCTTTCTGATGTGCCGCCGGAGAAGCTGTCCATGTACAGCTCTCTTTATACCACGCCGGTCCATCATGAGATCCGTGTTCCCAAAACGAAATGGGTAGTACTTCGTTATCCGTCTCCGTCTATGGCACAGAGCGCCGGCACCAGCCTGGAGGCGTTCGAGGACTTTTATTTTGATGTGTGCTGTCTGGATTACGAAAAAATGGGACGGGCCATGGAGCCGCTGGTGGAGCTGATGAATCGGACCGATCAGGTGCATATCGTGGGGCCTGGAACAGATCTTACGTTTTCCATTAAAGATATTCCGGCAATCCCCTGTGCGGGAATCATGAATATTCCTGACGGAGAGGTGTTTACCGCACCGGTAAGAAATTCCGTAAACGGTGTTCTTTCCTATAATACTCCGTCGGTCTATCAGGGCTTTACCTATGAAAACATCCGTTTAACCTTTGAAAACGGAAGGATCGTGAAAGCCAAGGCCAATGATACGGAAAAAATCAACCACGTATTTGACACGGATGAGGGAGCAAGATATGTGGGAGAATTTGCCCTTGGCGTGAATCCTTATGTGATAAAGCCCATGAAGGATATTTTATTTGACGAAAAGATCCGCGGATCTTTCCATTTTACGCCGGGGAACTGCTATGAAGAAGCGCCCAACGGAAATGGCTCCTCGATCCACTGGGATCTTGTCTGCATCCAGACACCGGAGTATGGCGGAGGGGAAATTTATTTCGACGGAGTGCTGATCCGGAAGGACGGGCGGTTTGTAATCCCGGAACTGTACGGATTGAATCCTGAGAATCTGTGAAACTTATGTCATAATGCCGGATTTTTGGGCGTTTTTGAAAAAATATTGTGGAGAATGAATAAAAGCGCTGCGTTCACTTAAAAATCAAAAAAAATGGCTTGCTATTTTTAAACAAATTATGTAAAATAGCTAATGAACTTAAGGTACTACTTGATAAAAGGTATTACTAACAATTCACCATATTCTATTTTAGGAGGAATTCAAAATGGCAGTAAAAGTAGCAATCAATGGTTTTGGACGTATCGGCCGTCTGGCTTTCAGACAGATGTTCAATGCACCCGGATATGACGTTGTAGCAATCAACGATTTAACCAGCCCCAAGATGCTGGCTCATCTGCTGAAGTATGATTCTTCTCAGGGCAAGTACGCTCTGGCTGATACCGTAAGCTACTCCGACAACTCCATCACTGTTGATGGCAAGGAAATCACAATCTACGCAGAGAAGGACGCAAAGGATCTTCCCTGGGGCGAGCTTGGTGTAGACGTAGTTCTCGAGTGCACAGGCTTCTATACCTCCAAGGAGAAGGCTTCTGCTCATATCCAGGCTGGTGCTAAGAAGGTAGTTATCTCCGCACCTGCAGGAAATGACCTTCCTACTATCGTATACAATGTAAACCACAAGACTCTGACCAAGGAAGATACCGTTATCTCCGCAGCTTCTTGTACAACAAACTGCCTGGCTCCTATGGCAAAGGCTCTGAACGATCTGGCTCCCGTTGAGTCCGGTATTATGTGTACCATCCACGCTTACACCGGTGATCAGATGATCCTTGACGGTCCTCAGAGAAAGGGTGACCTGAGAAGAAGCCGTGCAGGCGCTGTAAACATCGTTCCCAACTCCACCGGTGCTGCTAAGGCTATCGGTCTTGTAATCCCCGAACTGAACGGCAAGCTCATCGGCGCTGCACAGCGTGTACCGACCCCTACAGGTTCCACAACTCTTCTGTTCGCAGTTGTAGACAAGGCTGTAACAAAGGAAGAAGTAAACGCTGCTATGAAGGCTGCTCAGACTGAGTCCTTCGGTTACAACGAAGATGAGATCGTTTCCAGCGATATCGTTGGTATGACTTACGGTTCTCTGTTCGATGCAACTCAGACCATGGTTTCTCCTCTTGCTGATGGCAAGACTCAGGTTGAGGTTGTTTCCTGGTATGACAACGAGAACTCCTACGTAAGCCAGATGGTTAGAACCATCAAGTACTTCGCTGAGTTAGCATAATTGTAAAACCCAGTGTAAATAGGAATTATCGGCGGGTCCGGTTCTTTTAAAGGACCGGACCTGTTTTTGTTTCATTGAAAAAATAACAGGTTATAAGGAGGCAGTTATGCTTAATAAGAAATCTGTTGATGATATCAACGTTAAAGGAAAGAAAGTCCTGGTACGCTGCGATTTCAACGTACCGTTAAAGGATGGAAAGATCACAGACGAGAACCGTCTGGTTGCAGCTCTTCCTACCATTAAGAAGCTGATCGCTGATGGCGGAAAGGTAATCCTCTGCTCCCATCTCGGAAAGCCTAAGGGAGAGCCCAAGCCGGAGCTTTCTCTTGCACCCGTTGCAAAGAGACTGTCCGAGCTTCTCGGCCAGGAAGTGAAATTTGCTGCTGATCCCGAGGTTGTCGGCCCCAACGCAAAGGCTGCTGTAGCGGCAATGAAGGATGGTGAGGTTGTTCTTCTTGAGAATACCCGTTACAGAGCAGAAGAAACAAAGAACGGTGAAGCATTCAGCAAAGAGCTGGCTTCCCTGTGCGATGTATTTGTAAACGATGCATTCGGTACTGCCCACAGAGCACATTGCTCCAACGTAGGTGTTACCGAATATGTAGATACGGCAGTTGTCGGCTATCTGATGCAAAAAGAGATCAACTTCCTCGGAAACGCAGTAGAACATCCGCAGAGACCGTTTGTAGCGATCCTGGGCGGCGCAAAAGTTTCCAGCAAGATTTCCGTGATCGAAAATCTTCTTGAGAAAGTAGATGTACTGATCATCGGCGGCGGTATGGCTTATACCTTTGCAAAAGCACAGGGCGGAAACATCGGTTCTTCTCTTCTGGAAGAAGACTATTGCCAGTACGCTCTGGATATGCTGAAAAAAGCAGAAGAAAAAGGCGTAAAACTCCTTCTTCCGATCGATGATGTAATCGCAGATGCATTCTCCAATGATGCAGACAGAAAAGTGGTAGATAAAGGAGAAATCCCGGACGGATGGATGGGTATGGACATTGGACCGAAGACCATCGAGCTCTACAAAGAAGCACTGCGCCCGGCCAAAACAGTAGTTTGGAACGGACCGATGGGATGCTTTGAAATGTCCAATTTTGCAGACGGAACAAAAGCGATCGCCGAGACACTGGCAAACCTGGATGCAGTTACGATCGTAGGCGGCGGAGACTCCGCAGCGGCTGTAAACCAGTTGGGATATGGCGATAAAATGACACACATCTCCACAGGTGGCGGAGCTTCCCTGGAATTCCTGGAAGGAAAAGAACTCCCGGGCATCGCAGCCGCTAATGACCGGTAAGGTGAACATTCCGGGAGACTTAGCGACAGCGAACG
>CAKRJM010000160.1 GCA_934351765.1 uncultured Lachnospiraceae bacterium
TGTGGGACAGGCCTCCAGAATCTCCGGCGTTTCACCGGCAGATATTTCGGTGCTGCTGGTGTATTTAAAGAAGTGATTAGGAATCAGAATCGCAGAAAGCAGGTGACATATGGATCAATGCGGATATATAAAGGAACAGTTTCAGGCTTTGGGAATGGAACTGTCGCAGGAACAGACAGAGCAGTTTCAGACGTATTATGAGATGCTTCTGGAAACCAACAAGGTTATGAACCTGACTGCCATCACAGAGTTTGAGGAGGTTGTGGATAAACATTTTGTGGACAGCGCACTTTCTTCCCGTTATTTCCCCTTTGAACAGGTACAGACTGTAATTGATGTGGGAACCGGCGCCGGTTTTCCGGGAATTCCTTTAAAAATCCTTTATCCTCATCTTTCGATGACCTTATTGGATTCTTTGGGGAAAAGAGTGAAATTTTTACAGACTGTTGTGGATAACTTATCCCTCACAGATATGAAACTCATCCATGGACGGGCTGAGGATCTCGGACGTGACCCGGAATACCGGGAGCAATTTGAGGTCTGTGTGTCACGCGCAGTTGCGAATCTTTCTACGCTTTCTGAATATTGCACGCCTTTTGTAAAGGTCGGTGGTGCCTTTTTATCTTATAAATCCGGAAACGTAGATGAGGAATTGGAAACCGCCAAGCCTGCCATTAAGATTCTGGGCTGCAAGACAAAGAAGGTAGAGCGGTTTTCGCTGGATGAGGCCGGACGGAGTCTGGTATGGATCGAAAAGAAAGAAAAACTGCAGAAAAAATACCCGAGAAAAGCTGGAGTACCGTCTAAGCAGCCGCTGTAGTATGATAGGAAAGGATCTGTTGAAAACATGATGTAATAAAAAGTACAATAAAACGGACTATTTAAAATCTTGCAAATAGTGAATCATAATTTGCAGATCGCTTAGCTTAATAGTACAGATCATTTAATAGTACGATAAAACAGACTATTTCGATAAATAAAAGAAAAGAATTGCAACAGAAAAAATGCAAAAGCAGCTATTCCGATAGACCTATGTAATTTCGGAAATAGCTGCTTTGAATCCTATCGTTCATTCAGAAAATCTTCTATCAGCTCAGCAGCCGCCTTGGGATCTTCTAACTGTGGAAGATGAGAGGTTTCTTTTAATACAACCCCTTCCGCTGCTGGATTAATTGCTGTATATTCCCTTAAAAGTTCTTCATGCTGTGGTTCATATTCGCCACAGATCAGATAAATGCTTTGATTAATATTCTTTAAAGCATTTGTGATTGGCAAATTGGTGTAATTACTCTTAATACTTGCATATAATGCTTTTCCATACGGATCATTTCGGTGAGCCATTTCATGATATACCTTGATCGTTTCCGGATCAATGCGGCATGGATTGGCGTAGTTTTCCGTTAAAAATTTTTCGGTGATACTGCGGCGGCTGTTGGCAATATTATAGATCAGTGTACCAATAACCGGAAGATCCAGGAAAAACTTATAAAGCTTGACATAATGATTTGGTGTCTGGCTGCAGCGCAGTACAGAATCCGGATTTATCAGAATCAATTTATCAAACAGGCTTTCATTATTATTGCAGGCGGTAATCACAAAAGAGCAGGATGCACCGGAAGCAGCAACATCAGTTCGACGCCCGATCACATTTTTGATAAAGTCAGTGAGAAGCTGAACATAAAGAAAATTTGTGTATGTTAGATTTGGCTTTTCGGAATTTCCACAGCCAAGAAGATCCAGAGCATAAACAGTATGATTCTTTGCCAGCGTTTTTATGATTTTATGCCATTCATAAGAGGAGGAAGCCGTTTTTAGATCATGAATCAGCAATAAAGGTTTTCCATGGCCGCTCTTTGTGTAGCTGATGTCTCCAAA
Organism: uncultured Lachnospiraceae bacterium; assembly: GCA_934351765.1. Classification (GTDB taxonomy): domain Bacteria; phylum Bacillota; class Clostridia; order Lachnospirales; family Lachnospiraceae; genus Lientehia. Next base: position 1,876 of record CAKRJM010000160.1, read on the forward strand.
GCGCCAGGAATATGTTTCCTTCAGCGTTTCGTCAGTGGGAAACAGACTCTTTGAAGCATTTATGGAGATCAGTTTATTTATGATTGTGATTACTCCGGCAGTACAGGTGCCGAAAAGCAATGCTTTGGAGAATTTACTTTTTTTACTCATAGAAATCACCTCATTATAAATAGAAGTCTGATGTTTCACGTGAAACATAAAAATAGTTAATATCGGAATGTTTCACGTGGAACATAAAAAGTAGTTAATACCAAAATGTTTCACGTGAAACATTTCAAAGATTATAAAGCTGATCAGACAGCTTATCCCATAAGATCGGAATATACAAGTATGATCGAAGCAGGTATATTTGCAGCTAAAACAGATAAACAATTGATGAACAAATGTAAGTGCCTAATGTTTACCGTGTTTCTAAGTATTATTATCTCACGTTTTCTCCGGTTTGTCACTTCTTTTCCATATTTTCAGATGGGAAAATACGATGTATAATTGGAAAAATCAGTTGATTTCACTATTTTTCCGAAAGAATTAAGATTTTCATATAGCAATGAGAATGAGATGATGTTATAATAAAAACGTTAGCCAAAACAAAATGAAACTGCTTGAAAAGAGAGGGGAACTGGGATATGGGAAGAATAATTGCGATAGCCAATCAGAAAGGCGGAGTCGGAAAAACGACTACGGCAATCAATCTTTCTGCCTGCCTTGCGGAAGCAGGGAAAAAGGTTTTGACCATTGATCTTGACCCGCAGGGAAATACGACCAGTGGCCTTGGAGTAAATAAAGCGGAACAGGAACATACTACTTATGAATTATTGATCGGTGAAGATCCTGTGGAGGCATGCTTATTAAAAGAGATCCTTCCCAATCTTGATATGCTTCCTTCCAATATTAATTTATCCGGTGCGGAGATAGAGATGATCGGAATCGAACAGAAGGAGTTCGTTCTGAAAAAGGAAATCGATAAGATCCGGGATCAGTATGATTTTGTGATCATTGACTGTCCTCCGTCTTTGAATATGTTGACGGTAAATGCCATGACAACCGCGGATACGGTATTGGTACCGATCCAATGTGAATATTATGCACTGGAGGGGCTTTCCCAGCTGCTCCATACGATCAATCTGGTAAAACAGCGGTTAAATCCGGTACTGGAGCTGGAGGGGGTTGTCTTTACGATGTATGATGCAAGAACCAATCTTTCGCTTCAGGTAGTTGAAAATGTAAAAAGCAGCCTGAAAAATACGGTATATAAGACCATTATTCCGAGGAATGTGCGTCTGGCTGAGGCACCGAGCCATGGTATGCCGATCACGCTGTATGATACAAGATCCGCCGGGGCAGAAAGCTACCGGCTTTTGGCGGAAGAGGTAATCGGAAGAAATGAAGAGCAGGAAGACTAAGAAATGAGGATATAGAATGGCGAGAGCAAGAAAAAGCGGACTGGGAAAAGGACTTGATTCTCTGATTCCCATGGGAATGGAGCTGGAGGGGATCCAGAAATCTGCTCCGAAAAAGGCAGAAACGCCGAAAACAGAAGAACAAGAACTGAAAGCAGAGGAATCTCAGGTATTTTTAAAGATCAGCCAGATCGAACCGAATCGAGATCAGCCGAGAAAGCAGTTTGATGAAGATGCGCTGACAGAGCTGGCAGATTCCATAAAGCAATATGGTGTGCTGCAGCCCCTGATCGTTCAGAAAAAAGGGGAATATTATGAGATTATTGCCGGAGAGCGCAGATGGCGGGCAGCCAAGCTGGCCAGGCTGAAGGAAGTTCCGGTAATTATAAAGGATTATACGCCGCAGGAGATTATGGAGATTTCTCTGATTGAGAATATTCAGAGAGAAGATCTGAATCCCATCGAAGAAGCATCGGCATATCAGCGGCTGATCGATGAATTTCATTTAAAGCATGAAGAGATTGCGGAGCGTGTAGCGAAAAGCCGTTCTGCGATCACCAATTCCATGCGTCTGTTAAAGCTGGATAAACGGGTTCAGATGATGCTGGTAGAAGGAGAAATCTCCGGCGGACATGCAAGAACGCTGCTGGCGTTGGAGGACCAGGAACTGCAGTTTACAGCTGCCGAGCGGATTATTGAGCATAAGCTCAGTGTCCGGGAGACAGAAAAACTGGTAAAGGATCTGCTGAAGCCGAAAAAATCCGGGAAAGAGCAGAATGTACCGGACGAGGCAACTGCTCTGATTTATAAGAACCTGGAAGAAAAAATCCGGGGAATTCTCGGAACGAAAGTAAGTATTAACCGAAAAGATGAAAATCGCGGAAAAATTGAGATTGAATATTATTCCATGGACGAATTGGAACGTCTGATGGATCTATTTGGAAAAATGTAACAAGAAAACAGGAAGGAAGACGATTATTTATGGAAAACAGTATCTTAAATAACCTGGGATTTGATCCGGCGTATATTATTCTGGCACTGATCGTGCTGGTGGCGATCCTGGCGATCCTTGTGGTGGTTCAGATCAGCAAAACATCCAGACTGGCAAAGAAATATGACCGGTTTATGCGCGGCAGGGATGCCGAGTCTCTGGAAGATGTATTCGCCGAGGCATTCGATGATATCCATATGCTTCAGGCAGAGGATCGTGCGACAAAGGACGCACTGAAGGTCATCAACAAAGTACTTGTGAAATCCTTCCATAAGACCGGACTGGTGAAATATGATGCATTTCCGGGAATGGGCGGAAAATCCAGTTTTGCGCTGGCGCTGATGTCGCAGAATAAAAGCGGCTATATCCTCAATGCCGTACACAGCCGTGATACCTGTTATGTATATGTAAAGGAAATTATCAAGGGCGAGACAGATGCACCTCTGGGACGTGAAGAAGAAAAGGCAGTTCGGATCGCGCTGGGTTTGGAAAAACCGGAAAACTAAAAATGTAGAAAATATATTTAAAGAAAAATAATAAGTTTCTGATAAAATCTCTCTGGA
>CAKRJM010000161.1 GCA_934351765.1 uncultured Lachnospiraceae bacterium
GCCCATGGCGTGACCGTCACTGATTCCGTTTCCTTCATCAAACACACAGCCAAGCTTTACGCCCTGGTCCTTCAGGTAAGCCACGATCTCCCTGGCACTCTTCACCGGCGCCTGAACCTCTTCGTTGTAGCCATATGCAAGGTAAATGTCATAATCCGGCTCAAACCCTTCCGCGATCAGCGCTTCCACCGTTTCCATCTCCGCCAGGATCACCTGCTTGCAGTCGGTACTTCCGCGCCCCCAAAGGCAGCCATCTACGATCTCAGCCCCGTAAGGATCATGCTCCCATTTCGCATGATCTCCCTCAGGAACCACATCCTGGTGTGCCATCAGAAGAACTGGAAGCTTATCGGATTTCTTTCCAGTCCACTTATAAAGCAGACCTGCTTTTCCGATGATCTTACGTTCCATGACCCGATGGATATTGGGGAAAATTTCTTCCAGATAATTATGAAACCTTTCAAACTGGGAAAAATCCATCTTGGAATCATCTGCATTGGAGAGTGTCGGAATCTGCACCATGCCCTGCAAATGCTTTACATACATCTCGTTCATGTTCCTTCTCCTTTTTTCTTCATTATAACACAGAATCCTTCAGATTCCAGTTACACAAACAGGCGGCCTCTGGGGGCCGCCTGTACTGTTCAGACTTATTCAGCCACTTTCCACTTCCAGGTGCACCATTCAAGCTGGCAAGCATTGTCATAATCAATGCCTGTCACTCTCTTGTTGTTTGCCTGAAGGTTATTGGAAGAATACAGGTAGCATACCGGTGAATCATCGAGCAGATGCTGCCATACAGCTGTGAAAGCTTCCTTCTGTTCCGTCTGATCCAGAATTGCATTTGCGCCTGCAAACAGCTCGGAATAAGAATAATCCTGAATACAAGGGAAATTCTGCTGTGTGCCAAGTCCCAGCCAGCCTGTAGGCTCTGTAGGATCAATGCCGCCTGCGGAACCACACATACCAAGATCATACTCACCATCACGCATCATCTGCATCAGCGTAGCAAAATCATACTGTGTAATGTTGGTCTTGATACCGATGGCTTCCAGATCCTGCTGGATCAGAACCGTGGACTGGATACGGACTTCATTGCCGACCGGAACGATCAGCTCCAGAGTCTGGCTGAAATCAAAGCCGTTTGCCTCCAGCTGTGCCTTTGCCTTCTCCGGATCATAAGCAGGCAGGTTCAGCTTGGACGTATCTACGAAAGGATGCTCATCGCTGAACGGAGCGTAGAGAACAGTTCCTTCACCCTCCAGCAGGTTGTCAACGATTGCCTGGCGGTTGATTGCCATGTTCAGGGCATTTCTGCACTCAGCATTGGGAATCTTATCGCTGGTGGTGTTGATGATCATTGCCTGGTAAGCAAAGTTGGAGGTGGAGACAGTTTCCAGATTCTCCTCTTCCTGTGCTGCCGGCCAGTCAGACAGCGGCAGAGTTGCAATACCTGCACCTGCTGTCACATCGATCTCGTTGCTCATCAGACCGGAAAGCAACTGGCTTCCTTCTACCACACGGATCACCAGACGGTCAATATCGGGAGTTCCAAGGAAATACTCCGGATTCTTTACCAGTTCTACACGCTCGCCATCGATGGAGCTGTCATAACGGTAAGGACCGGAACCAACCAGGCTGTCTTTCCAGATCTGTGCATCGTTTAATTCCGATGCGGTATACTTGCTGTAAACATGCTCCGGTACCACATAGAAGTAACGGTTCATCATGGTCAGGAAAGGAAGCTCGTTCATGGCCTGCTTGAAGGTCAGCTTAACTGTATAATCGTCAATCTTCTCCCAGCCAAGCTCTGCTTCGTTTTCACAAACACCGCCGTTGTTGGTTCCTTTTACGTACTTCATCTGGTCTCTCTTTACAGAGTTGAACTCCGGATTGGTATCCAGCTTTGCACTGTAGATAACATCATCTGCCGTTACCGCTTCTCCATCACTGAACTTTGCATTCTTGTTCAGATGAATGGTCATATAGGTATGATCTTCGGACACTTCATAGCTTTCTGCCAGACGGGGCTCTACGGTGCCGTCCTTATGAGTTACCCAGAGACGGTCATAAAGCTGGTCAGAAATAATATCGGTGTAGTTTCCGGAATCAAAGTAGGGGCACCAGCTTGCCCATGCGCTGCTGATTGCTACGGTGACGGTCTTTTCTCCGGTCGCGCTGCTGTCTGCTGCTTTGGTTCCGTCTGCTGCCTTTGTGCCGTCGGAGCTTCCGCTTCCGCCACAGGCTGCCATGCCGAGAACCATCACGCCGGCAAGGATCGCTGCCAGAAAACGTGTCGTTTTTCTCATGTTGTTCCTCCATTGATAATATTATATATTTGTATCAACCGGCAGAGCCGGACAATACCCTACTCATACAGATGGCATGCCACCTGATGTCCGCCGCCCATATCCTTCAGGACAGGCGCCTCTTCTTTGCATCTGGCTGTGCAGTGTTCACATCTGGTATGGAACCGGCAGCCGGTCGGCGGATTATAAGGGCTCGGAAGGTCTCCCTCAAGAATCTTCGGTGCTGCTTTTCTGGACGGATCCGGAAGAGGGATCGCGGAAAGCAGTGCCTTTGTATAAGGATGAAGCGGATTCCTGTAAAGCTCATCTTTTGAAGTAATCTCCACAATACCGCCCAGATACATAACTGCAACCCGGTCACTGATATGCTTTACCACGCTCAGGTCATGGGAAATAAACAGGAAGGTCAGGCCAAAGCGCTCCTGAAGCTGATTCATCAGGTTCAGAACAGACGCACGGACAGAAACATCCAGCGCAGATACCGGCTCATCACAGACCACAAACTCCGGATTGGAGATCAGAGCTCTGGCAATGCCGACACGCTGTCTCTGCCCGCCGGAAAATTCATGAGGATATCGCATCATATGCTGTTCTCCCATGCCGACGATCTCCAGCATCTCCTTTACCTTCTCCACGCGTTCTTCCCTGGTTCCGATCTTGAATACATCCAGAGGTGCACGGACTAATTCCAGAATGTTCATTCTGGGATTTAAGCAGGAATAAGGATCCTGAAAGATCATCTGCATGCGCTTTCTCATCTGGCGCATATCCTCATTGCTCAGCTTCCCAATATCCTGACCGTCAAAGATTACCTGTCCGGAGGTTGCCGGTGTCAGGCGCAGGATCGTCCGTCCCAGAGTCGATTTTCCGCAGCCGGATTCGCCTACCAGTCCAAGGGTCTCGCCCCTTTTTATATTCAGTGTAATTCCATTTACCGCATTAACATAAGTACTTTTATTTTTAAAAATACTCTTGGAGGCAACGAACTGCTTTTTCAGGTCTTTTACTTCAACTAAATACTCGCTCATGCTTCGCTCTCCTCCTTTAAAGTTTTTCCATCATAATTCCAGCAGCGCACCTGACAGTCTCCGTATTTCTTCAGCACAGGTTCCTCTGCTTTACATTTTTCTGTCGCGTAAGGACATCTGGGCCAGAACTTGCAGCCGGCCGGCATATCATACTGGTTCGGTACCGTCCCCTCGATGGTAAAGAGCGTATCCACCCGTTCGTCCAGTCTGGGAATGGACTTGAGCAGGCCTCTGGTATACGGGTGCTTCGGATTTGCAAATACCTCCTGAGCACTTCCATATTCCACCACTCTTCCGGCATACATGATCATGATCGCATCTGCCATGGAAGCAACCACACCCATATCATGGGTGATCAGCATGATCGCAGAACCGGTCTCATCTCTCAGATCCCTCATGAGCTTCAGGATCTGTGCCTGGATCGTAACATCCAGCGCGGTGGTCGGCTCGTCAGCGATCAGGAGCTTGGGATTGCACATCAGCGCCATGGCGATCATGACTCTCTGCTTCATACCACCGGAAAGCTGATGGGGATACTCCTTCAGTCTCTTCTCCGGGGAAGGAATTCCGACCTTGATCATCATTTCCAGCGCCAGCTTCTTCGCCTCTGCCTTGGAAACGTTCTGATGAGCCTGAACCGTCTCCATCAGCTGCTTCTCAATGGTCATAACCGGATTCAGCGATGTCATGGGATCCTGGAAGATCATGGCAATATCCCTGCCGCGGACCTGGCACATTTCCTTTTTGCTGAACTCTGCCAGATTCTTTCCTTCAAAATTGATCTCACTGCCTTCCTCGATCTTGGCATAGTCAATCAGAAGGTTCAAAATCGAAAGGGAAGTGACACTCTTTCCACAGCCGGATTCCCCGACGATACCGAGAATCTCACCCGGCTTGATCTGGAAATCCACGCCGTCAACTGCGGGCACAACACCCTTTCTTGTATAAAAATAGGTTCTTAAATTCTTTACTTCCAATAAAGGCTTCTGTTCCTGCATGGCTGTCTCCTCCTATATCTTCATCTTCGGGTCAAGGGCATCACGGAGTCCGTCGCCGAAGAAGTTGATGCTTAAGACAGTGATCACCAGACAAAGTCCCGGCGGTACCCAGGTCCAGGGCTGCTTGGAAAGAACAACGATGGACTGTGCATCATACATCAGGTTGCCCCAGGAAGCGGTCGGCGGCTGAACGCCCATACCTAAGAAGCTTAACGATGCCTCCATTAAGATTGAAGAAGCCGTCCGGAAGGTCATGGCGATCAGACAGGGGGCAAAGGAATTTGGCAGAATATACTTGGTAATGATCTGCCAGTTCTTTGTACCAATCGCTTTCGCAGACTCCACATACTCTTTCTCACGGACCGAAAGCACACGGCCATGAATCAGTCTCGCGAACTGAGTCCAGCCTAGGATGCCGAGAACAACGGTAATAGAAGCTACGGAAG
>CAKRJM010000162.1 GCA_934351765.1 uncultured Lachnospiraceae bacterium
TTCTGGAGGTACGCTGTACATTCTTGAAGTTTACAAAAATACCCTGTGCCGTCTCCGGTCTTAAATAAACGGTATTCTTCGCATCCTCGGTTACACCCTGAAACGTCTTGAACATCAGGTTGAACTGGCGGATATCGGTGAAATTATGCTTGCCGCAGGTCGGGCAGGGGATCTGATGCTCATCGATATAAGCCTTCATCTGCTCCTGGCTCCAGCCGTCTACGCTGCCTTCCAGCTCAATGCCGTTTTCCTCTGCATAATCCTCGATCAGCTTATCGGCACGGAACCGCTCCTTGCAGCTCTTGCAGTCCATTAACGGATCGCTGAAGCCGCCGAGATGACCGGAAGCCACCCAGGTCTGGCTGTTCATCAGGATCGCGCAGTCTACACCTACATTATAAGGATTCTCCTGGACAAACTTCTGCCACCATGCACGCTTCACGTTGTTTTTCAGCTCTACGCCCAGATTTCCGTAATCCCAGGTGTTGGCAAGGCCGCCGTAAATCTCAGATCCGGGATATACAAATCCACGTGATTTGGCAAGTGCTACAATCTTATCCATTGTCTTTTCCATGTCTGCTTCCTCTCTTTTATAGAAAATCAGTAACGCTTTAGAGCCCTGCTCATTTCTGCCGGGCTCCGGTCTGTTACAAACACCCTTATTTAAATACAATATAACTTACATCGGCTTCCGGTGTTGTCACCGTATTCTTGGAGTCAATGGTCACACCTGCACTCACAAAGGCTACCTTTCCTTCGATCTGCATGGTCACCGGTCCCTCGATCCGTACCACATGATACTTGCTGTTCTTTGTAACACTGTCCAGTGTCACATTCTCATTCTTGGCATTCTTAAAATTTCCACTTAAACTCATCTCGGCAACCGTTGCTTTTTCCAGAGCCGAGATACCATCCTCCATGCCGCCGGTTCCGGTAAATTCCAGATAATCCGCACAGGTTGCATAGCTTAAATACAGAGATGCTGTATTGTCCTTAACCGTCAGGGAATCCACTGCCACCGGAAGGCTGGTATTTTTATCGGCATACGCCTCGGAAGCTGCACCTTTTTCAGAGTTATAGCTCTTCACCGCATTCTCCACATAGGCCTTCAGCTCATCCTCGCTGTAATTGCTTCCCGAGAAATCTTCAATATCAGCACTGATAACCGTTCCGTCTTTCTTCACATAGATACTGCTCCCGGTCGGCTCAAACTTCGCCGATCCGCATCCGGAAAGAACGGTCATGATCACTGTCAGCGCTGCAAGAAGTAACGTCCATGATTTTTTCATTCTTTTCCTCCTCATAACAGACTTCCCTCATTGTACCTTGTTTCCCTGAGATTTTCAATATGTTTCTGCCCTTAAAAAGAAGAAATCCCGTTTAAGATTTCTTCTGATTTAAAGGTTTTTGTCAGATACCGCTTTTTATTCTCCGCCTGTGCCGCCAGAAGCTCCTTCAATACCGGCTCGGAAACTGCGAACGTAAACAGCTTTTCCACCGGCGTTTCGATCACGAACCCCACCGTATACCGGGCCGTATCGCCAAGGTGCTTAAAGCAGGAAAAATCCAGGTCACCGTTCATCGCCATCATGCGAAGCTCATAAACAAACCGCACCAGGCGGTTATCCAGGCTCTTTTTCGGCAGGGCGCGGAGCGCCTGATAGAGAAGCTTTAAGGTGGAACACTCATCTGCATTCTCTCTGGAATAATAGTCGGCAAACTCCAGGAAATAATACCCCAGGTACACACAGTCCAGATCCGAGGTAACCTCCTCAAAATAATTGGTGATGGACAGATGCTTGACGGTGTAGGAGCTCCGCCCTTCATATAAGGTAAAGGTTCCGAAGCAGAACGGGCGTATCCCGGAGATCAGAGGGCTGTTCTGCCGTCTGGCTCCCTTGGCAAACGCATGGAGCTTTCCATGCTCGCGGGTCAGGAGCACAACCCGCTTGTCATAATCACCCACCGGAGTCGCCGAAAGGACGATTCCCATGACATTGATCAGATTGTCATCGGACGGATAAGACATGAGAACCTCCTTCCCTAGTGATGCACGGATTCTCACCTTGTGTCCGTTCTCCCTCCACTGAAAGTCGGTCGAACCGGACACAAGGATGAGAATCCTGTTCCATTCATTTTGCCGCGCCCACTGCCGGGGCGTAAGGCACGCGCACCCGGACACAAGGATGTGAATCCTGTTTCATTCCTCCTGCCACCCCCGCTGCCGGGGCGTAAGGCACGCCTGTCCGACTTTTCGGGACTGGTGCTACATATCCTTGCTGTATCCGTAGCTCTTCAGATACATGTCGTTATCGCGCCATTCTTTCCGTACCTTTACCCAGATTTTCAGATTGACGCGGGCATCCATCATGGCTTCGATGTCATGGCGGGCACTGCTGCCGATTTTTTTCAGCATGGCGCCGCCTTTTCCGATGACGATTCCTTTATGGGATTCTTTTTCGCAGATGATCTCTGCCTCGATGTCGAACAGGCCGTCGGGGCGTTCTTTCATTTTCTCGACGGTCACGGCGATCCCGTGGGGAATCTCGTCCTGGAGACAGCGCAGCGCTTTCTCACGGATGATCTCTGCTGCGATCTGGCGCATAGGCTGGTCGGTTACGGTGTCCTCATCGTAGTACATCGGCCCGCAGGGCAGATACTTCATGATCACTTCCAGAACGGTGTCCAGGTTGTCGCTCTTTAAGGCCGACACAGGAATGATCTCGGAGAAGGGGAACATCTTTTCATAAGCTCCTATGTACTTTAAAATATCTTTTTTATCCACCGTGTCGATCTTGTTGATCACCAGGATCACCGGTGCCTTCACCTGCTTCAGGATTTCCAGGATATGCTGCTCTCCGGCGCCGATATAGGTGGTAGGCTCTACCAGCCACAGTACCACATCGCTGTCCTTGATGGTACGCTCCGCCGCGCCCACCATATACTCGTCCAGCTTGTGCTTCGCCCGGTGGATTCCGGGGGTATCAAGGAAAATGATCTGCCCCCGGTCATCGGTGTAGACTGTCTGAATCCGGTTTCTGGTGGTCTGAGGACGCGCCGAGGTGATGGCGATCTTCTGTCCGATCAGATGGTTCATCAGTGTGGACTTTCCGACATTCGGACGGCCGATCAATGCAACAAACCCTGACTTCTTCTGCTTTTCCAACTGAATTCCTCCTTAGAGACGAAGCGTTTCTTTAAACAGCTCTTTTTCCGCTTCGATTTTTCCGGCTCCGCCGATGGCACAGATATCGCCTGAATCCAGGACCGCCTGCGCAATGTCCGCCAATGCCCGGATATCGTTCTCAGATGCTCCGAGAACCTCATCCCGCTCCTTCTGGAGCATCTCTGCTGTCACACCGGACAGATACATGCTGAGATTCCGGATTTCTCTGATATACGGTGTCAGAGGCGTATCCATGCTGCTGATCGTGCCGATGATGTATTTCGTCATATCCCGCTCATCCGCAGTGAAGTTTCTTAAATATCCTGGAACTCCCTCAAAAACCTCATTGGTCTTTCCCAGATTGGGATCCCGGTAGGAAACAAAGTAGCTGTCTCCGGTCTTCCCGAAGCCGCTCATGACTCCGTAGGCACCGCCCTTCACACGCACCTGGATCCAGAGATAATCATAGCTTAAGATCACCTGGAGGATCCTCAGTGCTCCGGTGTAGGAATAGCCCTTGTCCCGGTAGTTTCCGCACCGCGCCACGTACTGGACCTGGGAAGAGGTTTCAAAGCCTTCATTCCTCTGTTCCGTCCGGATCTCCTCACGGCGGATTATGTTCAGCGGAATTTCTTTCGTTCCCGGGGCTGTTCCCGGAAGCTTTTCCGCAAACGCCTTTAATGCTGCTTTAAACTCTTCATAGCCGGCCTCGTCTGCCGTCACGCAGGCAAACAGGTTTTCCTTCCGGAAAATCGTCTTTGCCAGTACGGAAAACTTTCCGAATAAGGCTTCCTTTTCTCCGTCAAAATTCTTTTCCAGACGTTTTAACAGCTCATAGTATGCGACTCCGCCGATGGAATCTCCGAATACGGCAGAAGCCGAATGATAGGTGCCTGCTCGCAGCATGGCGGTGGCATGGCCGGACTGAATGAGATTCTGCTCTGCTCTGGATCGTGATCTTGCGGCCAGCTCCCTGATCCGTTTTTCCTCCATAAGATCCGACTCTGCCAGGATCTCATAAATTAACTCCATGGCCCGGCCGATCTTTCCGTAAAAGGCCTTTGCCGAAAACTCCAGTGCTGCCCGGAAATCCCCTGAGGAAGGCAGAACCGCATAATTAGGCAACGCTGCCGCAATACCCCCGGTTTCGATGTTGATCTCATTGGCCAGTTCCTGATAAGAATGCTCCTTTGTGCTCACCAGCCCCAGGATCGATTTAAACACCGCCAGATACGGCCAGTCCTCCTGAGGCACCCCGCTCACATCAAAGCTGAGCCGCATATAACCGATCCCGTTGGTAAACACATCGGTGTGCAGTACCGGAATTCCGTCAACCTCTTTTAAGATGCCGCCCGGCTGTTTTGCCTGCTTTTCAATATCCTCTCTGGAAAGCATGGGGATCTTTTCCAGATCTTCCTTCGGTGACGGCTCCTGCTGGTAGGCCTTCAGCTCTGCTGTTGCTTTTATAAGCGCCTGTCTCGCCGCCTGATCCATGCCGTCAAGCTTCTTTTCCAGCTTCTCTGCCAGTGCATTCTCCCGTTTTGCATCCAGTCCC
>CAKRJM010000163.1 GCA_934351765.1 uncultured Lachnospiraceae bacterium
GAAGAGTACGGTCTTGGTTATGACCTTGTTGCCGGAGCGAATATCGCAGGCTTCAAGAAGGTTGCTCAGGCGATGTATGAGCAGGGAGTATTCTAAAATCTATCTAACATCTACATATTACCTCAGAAGGGAGCCGGTGGAGACACCGGCTCCCTTCACGTCCATGGGTAAAAAATTATAACAGCGGTTCTGTATCCGTACCGGGAAGAGTCTTTTCCAACTGGTTACCAAATATAAAAACTCCGTTAAGTAGTTGATTCTGAAAAAGGAATATGTTATAATCAAAACCGTCCTTGGTTGTGAATAAATTGACAAACACGGACGGACAGATGAATGATGAATTTATATAAAGAAGAAGGAGATCAGATTACTATGGATTACGCAAAAGAATCCCTGCGCCTCCACGGAGAATGGAAAGGCAAGATTGAAGTAGTATCAAGAGTTCCTGTTAAAACAAAGGATGATTTATCCCTGGCTTATACTCCCGGTGTTGCACAGCCCTGCCTGGAGATCCAGAAGGATGTAAATAAGAGCTATGAGCTGACACGCCGTCATAATATGTGTCTTGTAGTTACTGACGGTACCGCAGTTCTCGGACTTGGCGATATCGGTCCTGAGGCCGGTATGCCGGTTATGGAAGGAAAATGCGTTCTGTTCAAGGAATTCGGTGATGTGGATGCATTCCCGATGTGTATTAAGAGCAAGGACGTGGATGAGATCGTAAACACGATCTACATGATCTCCGGTTCCTTCGGTGGTGTAAACCTGGAGGATATCTCCGCTCCCAGATGCTTTGAGATCGAGAAGAAGTTAAAGGAAAAATGTGATATCCCGATCTTCCATGATGACCAGCATGGTACTGCCATCATCACTCTGGCCGGCTTAAACAACGCGATGCGTGTAGTCGGAAAGAAGAAGGAAGATGTTCAGATCGTTGTAAACGGTGCAGGTGCCGCTGCGATCTCCATCACAAAGCTGTTACTGTCCGCCGGCTACAAGAATGCAATCCTCTGCGACCGCAGGGGTGCGATCTATGAGGGCCGGAAAGAGGGAATGAATCCCATCAAAGAAGAAATGGCACTTGTGACCAATAAAGAAAAGAAAGCAGGCTCCCTGGCAGATGTGATCAAGGGCGCAGATGTATTTATCGGCGTTTCCGCCCCCGGAGTACTGACAATCGATATGGTAAAGACCATGGCAAAGGATGCTGTGATCTTTGCATGTGCAAACCCGACTCCCGAGATCTTCCCTGAGGATGCAAAGGCAGGCGGTGCAAAGGTTATCGCAACCGGACGGAGCGATTTCCCCAACCAGATCAATAACGTACTTGCATTCCCCGGTGTATTCCGTGGAACCTTTGATGTGCGCGCAAGCGATATCAATGATGCCATGAAGATTGCGGCAGCAGAGGCTCTCAGCAGTCTGATCACCGATGAGGAGCTGTCTCCCGAGTATATTATCCCCAAGGCATTCGACAAGAGAGTAGGACCTGCGGTTGCCAAGGCGGTTGCCCAGGCAGCGAGAGATACCGGCGTAGCAAGACTGTAAGAGTAAAAAGCGCGCCTTGTGGGGTGCTGATAAATGAAATGGTTAAGGAGGCGCGGAGACCCCGGGCCTCCTTTTGATGTACATGAAACACTGTCGGGGATGGAAAAGAGGCTGAGCCTGCTGTTATAGAGATCATGGAATAGCTGACTTCTTGTTTTTTTTAAAAACATGAAAAAAGGAAAAAGCCCCTTTTCAAAACCTAAGTGTTGTGTTATCATAGTCACTGCAACTATATATTGTGCCAGATGTAGAAAAAGATATCAATATATTGTGTAGAGAAGCCTGAAGGACACAGACGGCATACGGATAGCGAAAAATAGGGAGGAGAATGGTTATGGGAACGCATGTAAAAAACCGGGTAATTAAGCGGAACGGGGAGGAAGTTGCCTTTGATATTTCGAAAATTGTCAATGCGATCACGGCAGCGAATGGTGAGGTGGATAAGCTTCATCAGATGAACGAGTACCAGATCCTGGCGGTGGCTGACAATGTGGCTGACCGGATCGCGGAATCGATGCATGCGGTGAATGTAGAGGATATTCAGGACATGGTAGAAACCGGGATCATGGAAATGCGTGGCTACGAGGTGGCACAGAAATATGTCCGCTATCGTTATAAGCGGGAGCTGACCAGAAAATCCAATACCACCGACAACGGAATCCTGTCGCTTCTGGACAACATTAACGAGGAAGTGACTCAGGAAAATTCCAATAAAAATCCGGTGATCAACTCGACTCAGCGTGATTATATGGCCGGTGAGGTGAGCAAGGATCTGTCCCGCCGTGTACTGCTTCCGGAGGAGATCGTCCAGGCTCATGAGGCCGGAATCATTCATTTTCATGATACAGATTATTATGCACAGCGGGAGCATAACTGCGATCTCATCAATCTGGAGGATATGCTCCAGAACGGAACGGTCATCAGCGAGACCATGATCGAGAAGCCCCACAGCTTCTTTACTGCCTGCAATGTGACGACCCAGATCGTGGCGCAGGTTGCCAGCAACCAGTACGGCGGACAGTCCTTTTCGCTGGCGCATCTGGCGCCCTTCGTGGATGTGAGCCGCCAGAAATTAAAGAAAAATGTCATCGCGGAACGGAAGGAATGCGGGGAACCGCTGGATATGGATATCATCGACAAGGTGACGGAACGGAGACTCCGCGATGAGGTCAAGAGCGGGATCCAGACGATCCAGTACCAGCTGATCACCCTGATGACCTGTAACGGCCAGGCTCCCTTTGTGACTGTGTTCATGTATCTGGACGAGGTTCCCGAGGGACGGACAAGAGATGATCTTGCCATGATCATTGAAGAGGTTCTGATCCAGAGAATGCAGGGCGTTAAGAATGAAAAGGGTGTATGGATCACACCGGCGTTCCCGAAGCTGATCTATGTGCTGGATGAGGATAATATCACGGAGGATTCCAAGTACTGGCATCTGACCGAGCTGGCGGCGAAATGTACGGCGAAGCGTATGGTGCCCGATTATATTTCAGCCAAGGTGATGCGGGAATTAAAGAGGGGCTGTGTATATCCCTGCATGGGCTGCCGCTCCTTCCTGACTGTGGAGGACAGCCAGAAGAATGCAGACGGAAGCCATAAATTCTACGGACGGTTCAATCAGGGCGTTGTGACCATCAATCTGGTGGATGTGGCCTGCACTGCCGAAGGCGACATGGAGAAATTCTGGGAGATCCTGGAGGAGCGTCTGGAGCTTTGCCACCGGGCACTGCGGTGCAGACATGAGAGACTTCTGGGAACCATTTCCGATGTAGCTCCGATCCTGTGGCAGTACGGTGCGCTGGCAAGACTGAAAAAGGGCGAGACCATCGACAAGCTGTTATATGGCGGCTATTCGACCATTTCTCTTGGTTATGTAGGACTTTATGAGATGTGTATGAGAATGCTCGGCAAGTCCCATACAGATCCTGAGGCAAAGCCCTTCGCTCTGGCGGTTATGCAGAAGCTCAACGATAAGTGTGCGGAGTGGAAGGCAGCGGAGAACATCAGCTATTCCGTTTACGGAACGCCCATGGAATCCACGACCTACAAGTTTGCCAAGTGCTTACAGAAGCGGTTCGGCATCATTCCCGGAGTGACGGATAAAAACTATATCACCAACAGCTATCATGTTCATGTAACGGAGAAGATCGATGCCTTCAGCAAGTTAAAATTCGAGTCGGAATTCCAGAAGCTGTCTCCGGGCGGCGCCATCAGCTACATTGAGGTGCCCAACATGCAGACCAATATTCCGGCGGTGCTGTCGGTAATGAAGTTCATTTATGAGAATATCATGTACGCGGAGCTGAATACCAAGAGTGATTATTGTGAGTGCTGCGGCTACGATGGAGAGATCCAGATCAAGGAGCAGGAGGACGGAAAGCTCATCTGGGAATGCCCCAACTGCGGAAACCGTGATCAGGATAAGATGTTTGTGGCACGGCGGACCTGCGGTTATATCGGAACCCAGTTCTGGAATCAGGGACGTACCCAGGAAATCAAGGATCGTGTGCTCCATCTGTAAAATTATATAAACGGAATGTGTGGCGCCGTGAACCGGCCGGGAAAGTCCGGTGCGGGCGGCGCCATTGATATCCGGAGAATTTCCGGCGGGGAGGTTGGATCATGAATTACGGAAACATAAAAGAATATGATATTGCAGACGGCCCGGGTGTGCGGGTGACGCTCTTTGTCTCCGGCTGCCGCAACTGCTGCAAGGGCTGCTTTAATTCGGAAACCTGGAACTTTCAATATGGACAGCCATTTACGGAGGAGACCATGGAAACACTTCTTTCCTGCCTGGCTCCGGATTACATTCAGGGCTTTACACTCCTTGGCGGCGAGCCCTTTGAACCGGAGAACCAGAAAACCTGCGTGAAGATCCTGAAAAAAGTCCGGGAGACATATCCGGAAAAGGATATCTGGTGTTACAGCGGCTATCGTTACGATGTGGAGCTGGCAGAAGGCGGCCGGGTCCATACCGACGTCACCGACGAGATGCTTTCCTATATCGATGTGCTGGTGGACGGAAAATTCATCGAAGAAGAAAAAGACATTACGCTCCGGTTCCGGGGAAGCCGGAACCAGAGGATACTGAAGCTGAAGGAACAGCAGGCGCCG
>CAKRJM010000164.1 GCA_934351765.1 uncultured Lachnospiraceae bacterium
TCCTAACGCTTTCATGTACTACCCCTCTTTCGCGGTCTGCACATTATTCCTTCGGATTGTCGGCCACAAATTCCACCGCTGCTGCAAATGCATCACAGGCTGCCTTGCAGGCGGACTGGCTTCCGGTCAGCAGTGCGCCGCCGAAGTTGGTCTCTGAAGGCGGTGCATACAGAACGCACATTTTTACATCTGCTGCCTTAAGGGCCGCATCTACGCCGTACATTGCCTCCAGAGGCGGTGCGATCAGATACGCCAGTGCTTCACCCTCCTGGATTCCTGCGCCTTCGGAAAGATAGGAGCCGGTACGGGAAATGCAGTGTGCATAATAGATAATGGTATCGTCTTCATTTGCAGAAACAAAGTGTGCCTGATTCTCGATCACGTCCACACATGCCTCCAGACCGCTCTTTACCTCTGCGGGATTGGGACCGGCCAGCATACCGATGATCTCACCGGCAAGCTTGGTGTTTGCATTGTCTGCGCCGCCGTAAAAGCTCTTTGCATATACAACCTTTACGTCTGCCTTCTTTGTTGCTTCATCTAATGCGGTATACGTTACATCATCGCTGTTTGCGGTGATCAGCGCCAGGGATTTCATTCCGGGCTCCAGATTTAATTTCTTTGCCATATCGGGGCTTACATTGGGGATAATCTTTGTTGCAAGAACCTCAGCTTTGATCGGATCTCGTTTCATGGTGCTTCCTCCTGTTCTCTTTGATTTTTACAGTTTCAGATCTGTACCGCTGGCCTTGTTCTCCAGGATCTTCTTGATGATCTCGGCGATATGGGCGCCGGCCTCTGCCGGAATTGTACCGGCCTTATGAATATTGGATACAACCGTTCGTCTGGCTTCCGGCATGCCACCGGTTGCCTTGTATGCAATATAGGCAGACATCGACTCTGCTGTAATCAGGCCGGGACGCTCACCGATGAGCACACAGGTCACATCTGCACCGACAATCTCGGAGATCTCGTCCATGACGCCTACACGGCCGTACTTTACAAAAAACGGTGTTCCGACATCGATTCCATAGCTCTTTAAGCCCTGTTCGATTGCAGGAAGCACATCACCGACATTTGCCGCCACCGCTGCGGAGCTTAATCCGTCAGATACATAGAGCTGTACGGTGGGATGCATTTTGCATTTTTCCTTTATCTTCTTGACACCTTCTTCATTCAGCTTTCTGCCAAGATCCGGTCTCGTCAGATACGTATCCTTGCTGTCGCATCTGGTCTGTACGGTAAACAGTCCCATATCATCAATAAACTTCTGATCCACATCGGAGAATACGGCGTCCTGTGCAGCGGAATGCGCGGCACGGAACTGCAGTACAGGATCTGTCTTGTATCTTGCGCCTGCCTTGCCGATTCCGAGACGGCAGGGTGCATACTGCTTCAGGTCATAAAATGCTTCTTTGTTTACCGGATCCTTTACCAGATACTGCTGCTTCAGATCTACCGTACCTACATCGGGAATACAGCCGTCCTCGATGGCCGGAGGAACCAGATGAGGCATTTCCTCTGCCGCTGCATTGGAGCCGGGGATATCGGTGAACGTATCCTTGCTTTCTGCCCTTTCGGTCTGTTCGCCGTCCAGGTTCATCTCGGATAATACCTGGGCGATAATGTTTCTTAAATCATTTTCGTTTACCAAGATTCCATACCTCCTACTTTAAGAATACAGATGCGTCGCCGGCCAGCGGAGTCAGCTTTCCGTCCCTGGAAAGTCCCCATTTTTCCAGCCACTGGTCAAATTCCTTAATGGGACGGAGTCCGAATACTTCACGAAGTGCAGCCGCTTCATGAAAACCGGTGCACTGGTACATTAACATACAGTCATCGCCCTGAGGCACGCCCATGATGTAGTTGCAGCCTGCCGCTACCAGAAGGGTCGCCAGGTTCTCGATGTCGTTCTGATCGGTCTTCATATGGTTGGTATAGCATGCGTCACAGCCCATGGGAACGCCTGTCAGCTTGCCCATGAAATGATCCTCCAGTCCGGCTCTTGTTACCTGCTTGGAATCATACAGGTACTCCGGTCCGATGAAACCTACTACGGTATTTACCAGGAACGGATGATACCGCTTTGCGAAGCCGTAGCATCTTGCCTCCATGGTTACCTGATCCCAGCCATGATGCGCATCAGAGGAGAGCTCAGCGCCCTGTCCGGTCTCAAAGTACATCACATTAGGACCTGTACTGGTCGCTTCCTTGAGCATCATGTCATGCCCCTCCTGGATCATGGATGCGTTCAGCCCGAACGCCTCATTTCCTTTCTGAGAGCCTGCGATGGACTGGAACATCAGATCGATCGGCACATGATTTTTCCGGATTGCTTCCATCTGAGTCGTCACATGGGCCAGCACACAGATCTGTGTCGGAATTTCATATTTATTCTTGATCTCATCAAAACGCTTCAGGATCGTGGAAACGCTTTCCACGGAATCATCTACGGGATTCAGGCCGATAACCGCATCACCGCAGCCAAGGCTCAGACCTTCCAGTACGGAAGCCGTAATGCCCTTGGGATCATCGATGGTATTGTTCGGCTGAAGTCTGGAGGAGAAGGTTCCGGGAAGACCGATCGTGGTATTGCAGTGTGCCGTAACTGTGATCTTTTTTGCTCCGTACACCAGATCCAGATTGCTCATAAGCTTGCACACAGCGGCAACCATCTCACTGGTCAGGCCTCTGGACACGCGCCGGATCATAGCACCTGTGGTCTGAGTATCCAGGATCCATTCACGGAATTCACCAACCGTCCAGCCCTTGATCTCGTTGTAAATAGCCTCATTCACATCGTCCTGAATAATTCTGGTAACTTCATCTTCCTCGTAAGGCACAGCCGGATTATTTCTCAGATCCTGAAGTGTGATATGAGAAAGAACCGCCTTTGCCGCTACACGCTCTTCCGCGGACTCTGCTGCGATCCCTGCCAGCTTATCGCCGGATTTTTCTTCGTTCGCTTTCGCCATAACCTCACAAAGAGACTTAAACTGATACACTTTTCCAAATAGTTTTGTTTTAAGAATCAATTGTTTCCATCTCCTTTTCTGTTTTTTGTTTCACCAATTCTTTTTAGGAGTCAATCAAACTGCATATAAATTCTATTCTTAGGATTTCGCTTCTGTAAGGAGTTATTCCTTATGAGTTAAAAATCAGTGTTTTGATGACCACAGGAACGACCCGTCCCTCCGCCACCGGTTCCCCGATGTCGATATAGTCGCCGTCCGATGCGTGGATCCCATCAATACAGATTACTTCCTTTTTCCGTTCCAGCATCACATTCAGCGCATTTCCGAGAACCTTTGCAATGTCATTCTCAATCACCAGGATCAGAGGATGCACACTGTTTAAGATCCCGCCTGCTCCCTCAAGGATCCAGGACGCAAGCTCCTGAATCTGCCGGAAGCCGGTATGATATGCTCCGGAAAATGCAATCGCCGCAGGCTCCTGCTTTCCGTCCTCCGCATAAAAAGCGAGGCCACGCTTCAGTGTTTCCACAAAATGCCCGTGCTCCTGCTCATCCTCCGCCTGAATCCGTACCACCGGCATATTCTTAATGGGGAGCTTATCCCGCTGGTAGCTGATGGTACTTCCGCTTACACTTGTTGAATGAGTTCCTGCACCGACAACCGTTGCCCGGATGGTTTCCGCTGCCTCATACTGATAGATTCTTCCAAAGGACGAGTTCTCCTTCACTGCCTTTGCAAGCAGGACGCCCACATCCCCGAAACGGAACGGATCTGTTTCCTCCGGATGACGCATGCACTCTGCCACGCCTCCGGAAAATGTTACCGCTGTGACAGGCGGCTCCTTTGCCAGTGGCTTTCCGTCGTTGGTATACAACTTCTTATGAAAACTGTCAGCCTCCTTTAAATGGATCGCCATGGCGAGCTGGTCTGCCATATATCCGCAGACCCGGTAAAGCAGCTTTTCATCTGCCCGGTCTCCAGCCTGAAGCCGGATATCATGAGCTGCCGCCAGTTCTTTTATTGTCGGAAAAACATAGGTAATTACACCGTTCTCCACCTTGATCAGCCGTCCGCCAATGTCCAGACAGCTTGTCCCGCGGACCGCTCCCTTCTGGAAAAATGCAAGGTTGCTGGTTCCGCCGCCGATGTCGATATTAACCACCACTTCCCGTTTTTCTTCCGAGATCCTGTCTGCACCTGCACCCCGGCCGGAAAGCACCGACTCCAGATCCGGTCCGGCCGTTGCGACCACGAAATCGCCGGCCATGTCGCTGAGTGTCTCCAGCACGCTGTTGGCATTCTGCTTTCTGGCCGTCTCACCTGTAATGATCACAGCGCCGGTCTTCAGATCCTCCGGCTTCATTCCGGCCTTCTCATATTCCTTCCGGATGATCTCGCGGACCTTTTCCGCATCAATCTCTGTCTGGGATTTCAGCGGAGTAAAATAGATACTGCTCCGGTAGATCACTTCCTTGTTCACGATGCTGATCCTGGGTACTGTATAGCTGCTCGCCAGATTCACGATCGTAAGACGGCTGAAAATCAGCTGAGTCGTTGAGGTACCGATATCAATACCTACACTGAGAATCTGTTCTTTCATGATACCTTTTCCCTTCTTTTACTCTCCCAGGCTTACAAG
>CAKRJM010000165.1 GCA_934351765.1 uncultured Lachnospiraceae bacterium
TGAAACTTCTTTTTATAGAATTTTCAGGGGTTGGAATATACTGTTCAGTTATCAAGGTTCTCTTTGTTGTTGTCTTTCAGTTCTCAGCGACAACTTCTTTACTTTATCACATTGTTTCCTGTTTGTCAACAACTTTTTTATTTTTTTCGACTTTTTCTTTTGTCGTTTGCTGTATTTCGTTCAGCGAAAACCAGTTTACCATGCTTTGCTTTCCTTGTCAACACCTTTTTGTTTATTTTTTTTATACAATTCAAACACTTTCGTTTTTTCCCCGCCCGCAGCTTCAGAATTCTGCCGCAGGCGGAGGCACCTTTATTCCGGCCGTCCAATCAGTCCACTGCAATATACGTATTATATCCCCGCTTCCGGAGCTGCCGTTCCATGCTGATCGCATGATCCAGCTCCTCATACGCTCCTACCCGAACCTGAAACCACCCGTTTTCCGCACGGATCCACGCCGGATATCCCAATGTCTGAAGTTCTTCCAGCATCTCTTCTGCATAACGCCGCTCACGAAATGCTCCGGTCTGAACCTGATACAACGTCCGATGCGTTCCTTCCTGACTCTCCACTCCTCCCTCTGTCATATCCAGAATCCCATCCGCAATGGCTTTTGCGATGCGGTCAAACTGTTCATCAAACCGTTCATTATCCTCCGGTGAATCAATAAAGCCGGCCTCCACCAGCACTGCCGGCATATTGGTTCTCCGAAGCACCACCAGATTAGGCCGTTCTATGACACCCCGGTTGGCAAAGCCAAGTTTCTCCAGCCCCTCTCCGATCTTTGTGGCCAGTTTCTCCGCCTCTCCGCCTTTCTCATATACCAGAGTCTCGATTCCCGAGGCTGTTCCCGGTTCCGCCGACGCATTCCGATGGATCGACACAAAATAATCTGCACCTGAATGGTTTCCCATCATTGCTTTTTCATAAGGCGTATTGTAAACATCCTCTGTTCTTGTGTATGCAACATCCAGTCCTGCTGCCTCCAAAAGCTCTCCGACAGCCAGAGCCAGCGCCAGCGCATCATCCTTCTCCTGTCTGCCTTCAAAGACCGCCCCCGGATCCCGTCCGCCGTGTCCCGCATCTATCACTACCTTTTCTCTCATCCGACTAACCACCCTGCAAAACGCTTTCTGTTTATAATATGACCGGAATGAGCTCCCGTGAACCTGAAATATTTTACTTCTCCGCCGAATAAAAAAGATGCTCTTTTACCGTTTCCCGTGAAGCAAAAAAAGCGAAGCTGCTCTGCTCCGCCTTTTCTTCATATCTTACGATCTCGTTTTCTGTTTCAGATGTCCCTTTTCCTATTCTACTGTTACACTCTTCGCCAGATTCCTGGGACGATCCACATCCAGCCCCCTTGCAACCGATACATAATAGCCCATGAGCTGCAGCGGGATCACCGCCAGTGAAGCCGCAAAATGCTCATCCGTCTTCGGAATATAGGTCACAAAGTCTGCCGTATCTTCAATATTATAATTTCCATACGTTGTCAGGCACATCAGATATGCGCCGCGGCTTTTACACTCTACCATATTGCTGACGCTCTTTTCATAAACCTTTGGCTGAGTCAATACGCCGATCACCAGCGTTCCATCCTCTAAAAGCGAAATGGTTCCATGCTTTAACTCTCCTGCCGCATATGCCTCCGAATGGATATAGCTGATCTCCTTCATTTTCAGGCTGCCTTCCAGGCTGACTGCATAATCAATGCCGCGGCCCACAAAGAAAATATCCCTCGCCGCCACCTGCTTTGCCGCAAACCACTGAAGCCGTTCCTTATCATCAATGATCTTCTGGATCTTCTGGGGAAGGGTCTCCATTTCCTCCAGATAAGACTGATACTGCTCGTCCGTGATCTGTCCCCGTACCTTCGCAAACTGCACAGAAAGAAGATACCCTGCCACAAGCTGGGTACTGTATGCTTTCGTTGTTGCAACTGCAATCTCCGGGCCTGCCAGCGTATAAAAGACATGATCGGTTTCTCTTGCAATGGATGAACCAACCACATTGACGACTGCCAGGGTCCGGATGCCCTGCTCCTTCGCCAGGCGGAGCGCTGCAAGACTGTCTGCCGTTTCACCGGACTGGCTGATAATGATCACCAGACCATTTGGATCCAGGATCGGTCTGCGATAACGGAATTCTGATGCAAGATCCACCCGTACCGGGATCCGTGCCAGATCCTCCATGACATACTGTGTCACCACGCCTGCGTGGTATGCAGAACCACATGCCACCACATAAATCTGACTAACAGACTTAATCACATCATCTGTCAATCCGACCGATGAAAGGTCAATTTCTCCCGCCTTCAGTACAGAATGAATCGTATCCTGCACTGCTTTGGGCTGCTCATGGATCTCTTTCATCATGAAATGCTCATATCCTGCTTTTTCTGCCGCCTCTGCATTCCATTCAATCGTCTTTAATTCTTTTTCAATTTCATCCCCGTTCAGATCGTAAAAAGTAATTTCACCTTTCCGGACACGGGCCATTTCCAGATTTCCAATATAATAAACATTTCTGGTATATTTTAAAATTGCCGGCACATCCGATGCAATGTAGGATTCTCCGTCTGCCACTCCGAGGATCATCGGGCTGTCTTTTCTTG
Organism: uncultured Lachnospiraceae bacterium; assembly: GCA_934351765.1. GTDB lineage: Bacteria > Bacillota > Clostridia > Lachnospirales > Lachnospiraceae > Lientehia. The sequence continues at coordinate 2,618 of CAKRJM010000165.1, forward strand.
CCACATAGATTTCATCCGGATAATCCTTAAACATCAGTGCCATCGCATAGGATCCGCGAATACGCACCATGGAATGGTTAATGGCATCCACCGGAGTTCCCTCATACTTTTTATAGTAATAATCTACCAGCTTGACAGCCACTTCTGTATCCGTCTCAGAATAAAAGCTGTAGCCCTTGCGAAGCAGCTTATCCTTCAGTTCCTGATAATTCTCAATGATTCCGTTATGAACCGCTACCACATTCCCGTCATCACTGATGTGGGGATGAGCATTGTTTTCCGAAGGTTCCCCATGGGTTGCCCATCTGGTATGTCCGATTCCACAGGTTCCACGAACCGACTTTCCGTCATTTGTTTTTTCCTCCAGGACCTTCAGGCGTCCCTTGGCCTTAATTACCTCAACAGGCTCTTCTCCATCCCGCACAGCGATTCCGGCAGAATCATAGCCACGGTATTCCAGCTTTGACAGTGCCTCCAAAAGAATCGGAGCGGCCTGATGATCACCGGTAAATCCGACAATTCCACACATAGATAAATTCCTTTCATGTCTTGAGTGTTTTCGGATCATGCTTTATCGTATGATCCAATTCAACACGTTATGATCTCGTTCTGATCCGGTCTCCAGATCATCTTGTTTCAATATCTGCTATGCTCCCTGCGTTCCCTTTAACCAGGTAATAAACTGAACAGCCGTCCGTCCGGAGATCCCGCCATGGGACAGCTCCCACTTGTTGGCTGCCAGAAGGAGCTCTTCCTCCGGCATGGTGATCCCCGCTCTTTTTGCCAGGGTAACAACGATTTCCTTAAACTGTGCCGGCTCCGGCCGCCCGTAGTAAATGGTCACGCCGAACCGAGACGCCAGTGACAGCTTCTCCTGAACGGTATCGGAGCGATGCATATCCTCCCGCACCTCTTCCTTGTCGCTGAAATTCTCCCGGATCAGGTGACGGCGGTTGGATGTGGCATAAATCAGAATATTGGAAGGGCGTACTTCCAGTCCTCCCTCAATGATTGCCTTCAGATATTTATACTCTACCTCAAACTCCTCAAAAGACAGATCATCCATGTAGATGATAAACTTATAATTCCGGCTCTTGATCTGGCTGATGATCGAGGACAGATCGCGGAACTGATGCTTATAGACCTCGATCATGCGAAGCCCCTGATCATAGTATTTATGGAGAATTGCCTTAATACTGGAGGATTTTCCGGTTCCGCTATCTCCAAAAAGCAGACAGTTATTGGCCTCGCGCCCCTCCACAAAAGCTTCCGTATTCTCAACCAGCTTCTTTTTCTGTGCCTCATATCCCACAAGATCATCCAGATATACATGCTCGATGTTCTTAATGGGAACAATCAGTGCCTCCTCGTCCTTCTGCTCAACCCGAAATGCCTTATGAAGCCCGAACTTTCCAACACCGAACCTGCGATAGAACTCTGCAATGATCCGATTCCACTCCTGATCCGTTTCTGCCGCGGCAAGAGCCCCTGCCAGCTCCTGAATATTATCCCGGATCCGCCGATTGAACACCGTACTGTGGGTACCGGTACTCTCATACGTTTTCAGCAGTCCGAATAACGGCACTCCGTTAAGATCCAGTCTGGCCAGATCAAAAGAAAACCACTCCCTGAACAGCGAAAAGTCGTGTTCTGCCAGCGTATTGACGGTTCCTTTGACCCTTCCGCGGATCTCACATGCCATGCTGAAGGCATTTTCATTGGTTGCCAGCACGTAGGCCAGCAGGCTGTGCCAGAGATTCCCTTTAAACCCATGAGCTGCAGCAAACTCCACCAGCTCTCCGGCAGTCTGAAACCGGTCTGGTGCTGCTCCCGGCTCACCCGCTTCCATCAGACCGCCGCAGACATCTGTACCTGCCGCATCAATTAACGCCGCCATGGCTTCCACCAGTTCTTTATGAGCCGGATTCCGATATAAGATCAGCTCGTCAGTTTTCATTGATATTCTTCCCCTTGTCTGTATAGTA
>CAKRJM010000166.1 GCA_934351765.1 uncultured Lachnospiraceae bacterium
CAATATCTCCCTGTATCCTCTGGGATCACCCGGCGGATATCAGATGTTCGGAATCCTGGCGGCGCCGCTTCTGGAACTCACCCAGAAGATGTTTGACTTTAAGAAAACGCCGGTTCTTGCCAGAGTTGGCGATCGGTTCCAGTTCCGATCCATCGACCGGAAGGAGTATGATGCCATCAAAGAAGCATGCGCAGCAGGAACCTACCAGTATAAGATCACGGAAGCAGAGTTTGATCTGGCGGAGTATCAGAGAACATTTTCAGCATAACGACTGTGAAAGAAGGACAAAGCTATGTTTAAAATCATGAATAAGGGCCTGCTCACAACCGTTCAGGATGTCAAGGGGCGGCAGGGCAACCAGTATCTTGGCTTTCCGCCGTCTGGAGCCATGGATCCGCTGGCGCTTACAGTCGGCAATATCCTGGTTGGAAATGATCCCAATGAGGCGGGCCTTGAGTATACATTTTTCGGACCGGAGCTTTTATTTATGGATGACGCGGTGGTAGCAGTGACCGGTCTTCCCCTGAAAGTGCTGGTGGATGGTAAAGAACAGCCCATGTGGCAGGCGCTTTCCGTAAAGAAAGGCCAGAAGCTTACCCTGATCCCGACGGTAGAGATTGGCCAGTGGGGTTATATCAGTATTGCAGGCGGAATCGATGTGCCGAAGTATCTTGGCAGCAAGGCGACATTCTCTTTCCGTGGAGTCGGCGGATTTAAAGGCCGAGTCCTGGAAATCGGAGATGAGATCCCGGTGGGAACGCCGGCAAGAGGCGCGGCAGCAGGAAAGCGGTTAAAGGGACAGTACATCCCGATCATCACCTCTCCAATGGTGATCGAACTGATGCCTGGATATTATGGAGATTTCCTGACGGAAAAGGATGTGGAGAATATTTTCAGCTCCACCTGGAAGATCCAGACAAATTCCAACCGGACCGGCTACCGGATCTCCGGCCCACACATCGAGTTCAGTGAAAAGGCAAGAAATAAGGGAGCAGAAGCAGGATCCGATCCCAGCAATATTTTTGATACCGGTTATCCGGCCTATGCGATCAACATGTGCGGAGATACCTCGATCATTCTGACAACCGAGGCGGTGTGTGCAGGCGGCTATTTCTGTCCGTTCTGTATTCCTAGCGGAGCACAGTGGAAAGTGGGCCAGTCCAGGATCGGAACCAATATCCGGTTCAAGCTGATCGGAGCAAAAGAAGCAGAAGCATTGAGAGATGAATTTGATGGTTATCTGAGAGAAGACCATTATACAAGATAAGAAAGGAGTATTACATAATATGGCAAAGAAAATGGAAATCAACTGTGATATGGGCGAAAGCTTTGGTATTTATAAAATCGGAAACGATGCGGAAGTTATGCCGTATATGCCGGCGATCAATGTGGCCTGCGGTTTCCATGCCGGTGACGGCTTGGTTATGAAAAATACGGTTGAAATGGCGAAGAAGAACGGAACAGCAGTTGGCGCGCATCCCGGCTTCCCGGATCTGATGGGCTTTGGCCGCCGGGAAATGAATCTGACTCCGGAGCAGTGCTATGCCTACACCATTTATCAGGTCGGTGCATTAAAGACCATGTGTGAAGTGTTTGACATGCCGCTTCATCATGTAAAGCCCCATGGAAAGCTTTACGTTATGATGTCCCACGACAAGGTGCTTTCCCAGGCATTTGTTGACGCTGTGTACGATATTGACCCGAAGCTGCCCATCTATCATTCCGGCTCTCTTGTGGACGCAGAGGTTGGACAGGTCGTAAAGGCAAAGGGCATGACCTATGTTCGTGAATTCAACTTTGATACCGATTATTCTGCTGATGGAGCGGTTATTACGCCCAGATACCATGAAGGCCAGAAGATTCCGGGACCGGAAGATCTTGCCAAGAGAGCATTGAATTTCCTGGAGACCGGAAAGGTTCAGATCGGCTCCGGAGAGACCCTGGAGTTCGGCTGCGATTCCATCTGTATTCATGGCGATGCACCTACCGCAGTGGAGAATGTAAAGGCGCTTCGTAAGGTATTAAGTGAAGCAGGTTATGAGGTTGCGCCTTTTTAAACAAGAACAGAAAGGACGGAACACGTCATGAGAAAACCTGTTGTAATCAGTGCGGCAGAAGCGGTGGACATGATCCCGGATAATTCAACTCTCTGTGGAATCCAGATGACCCAGATTTCTGCCTGCACTTCGATCTTAAAGGCGATCGAGAAAAAGTACCTGGAAGAAGGCCACCCCCGGAACCTGACGTATGTTCATACATGCGGCCAGGCTTCGGCCGGAAATCCGGGAGGACTTCAGCATATCGCCCATGAAGGCCTGATTACCCGTGTCATTGGCGGGCACTGGGGCCAGTCGTCCAATATGATGCGTTTGATCGCGGAAAACAAGGTGGAAGCATTTAACCTCCCCCAGGGTCAGATGGCAAACCTGTTCCACAGCATGGCATTGAGGGAGCCTGGCAAGATCAGTAAAGTCGGTCTTGGAACATACATTGATCCCCGCCTGGAAGGCGGCAAAATGAATCAGAAAGCAAAAGAGAGCGGTTATAACACCGTTTCCCTGATGGAAATTGACGGGGAAGAATATATCCGTTACCATCATATCCCCATCAATACGCTGCTGATCCGAGGAACCTGCGCAGACGAGAACGGGAATATTTCAACCAGGCAGGAAGCCATGGTTCTTGAGGTACTTCCGGCTGTAATGGCGACAAAGCGCTGGGGCGGCAAGGTTATCTGCCAGGTGGAACGGATCGTAAAGAATGGCGTGATCGGGGCGAAAGAGGTAACAGTCCCCGGTGTGCTGGTGGATGCAGTTGTCGTATGTGAAAATCCCTTTGAGGATCACAGACAGACCTTTTCCTGGTATTATGACCCGACTTACAGCGGAGAAGCGCTGGCGCCGGAGTCGGCCATTGAACCTCTGCCCAACGATGTACGGAAGATCATTTCAAGGAGAGCTGCGGCAGAGCTGATCCCCAACCAGATCATCAACATCGGCACCGGTATTCCCAACGAGAACTTCGGTCCCATCATTGCGGAAGAAGGACTGAGCGATATTGTGACGATCACCGTGGAGTCCGGTGTTTATGGCGGTGTTCCGGCAGGAACCATTGATTTTGGAATTGCCAGAAATGCACAGGCACTGGTGCCCCATGACCGGCAGTTTGAGCTGTATAACGGTTCGGGAATCGACTATACATTTATGGGCGCCGGGGAAATGGATCAGTTCGGCAATGTGAATTCCACAAAAATGGGAGACAAATCGCCCGGAGCCGGCGGCTTCATTGATATTACGGCAACGGCAAAGAATGTAATTTTCTGCTCAACCTTTACCGGAGGCGGGTTAAAGACCAGCTTCTCGGAGGATGGTGTGAAAATCGAGCAGGAAGGAAAGTTTAAGAAACTGGTGAAAGAGGTTCAGCAGGTTTCCTACAATGGGGCGGTGGCACTGGAACGTGGACAGAATATGCTTTACGTGACAGAAAGAGCTGTGTTCCGCTTAACAGAGGCAGGGCCGGAGCTGATCGAAATTGCCAAGGGCGTAGATCTCCAGAAAGATATTCTGGATCAGATGGAATTTACTCCGCTGATTGCAAAGAAACTGAAAGTGACCAGTACTGATTTTTATAAGGACGGAATCTGCGGCCTGAGAAAATTGATTGAACGGAGTTAAGATATGGTTAATGGAAGTGAACTGTGGAAAAATCAGATTTCCGTGGAACTCATTGAGAAGCGCCTCAGTTCGGGAAAGGTCATAACGACCTATCCCGGACTTCCGGAGAATCTTTATGAGGCAGTGGCAAAGCATGCGGAAATGACGCCGGACAAACTGGCGGTGGAGGACAGCTTCGGACATCGGTTTACCTATGGAGAACTGAAACGGACTGTCGATCGGTTTGCTTCCGCATTGAAGTACCGCTATGGCGTCCGAAAGGGCGACCATGCGGCACTGATGATGTACAGCAGCGCAGAGTTCAGTGTGGCGTTTTTGGCGCTGGTAAAGCTGGGAGCTGTTGCGGTCATGCTTCCGACGAAATACCGGAAAAAGGAAATCTGTGCTTTGGTTGGAAAGTCGGATCTTCGTTACGTGATCTGTGATACGGATTACAGCTCTTATTTTGAGGATTACCGTCAGACAAACATTGTATTTTTAGAATATCATTCCGGCGCCGGATGTTTTGGCCTGGAAGCCTTTATGAAAGAAGAGGCTCCGGAAGCGGAGATGGCGGGGACGTATGAAGATATTTCTGTGATGATGTTCACCTCCGGTACCACATCCCTCAGTAAAGGAGTCCTGATCACCAATTACGGGTATCTGCATGCAGTGGCGACTTATCAGAAGATTTTCCAGATAACCGAACAGGATTCCACAGTCATTCCGGTGCCGATCTATATGATCACAGGGCTTTCCGCGTTGTTCGGGCTTCTGTTGTATTCCGGAGGTACGGTGTATCTTCAGCAGTTTTTTAAGGCAGAAGATGTTCTTACCTGTATCCGGGATAACCAGGTGACATTTATTCACGCGGCACCCACC
>CAKRJM010000167.1 GCA_934351765.1 uncultured Lachnospiraceae bacterium
CTTTCTCATTCTCCGGCGCCACAAAGATCTCACCGGCACTGGGAACATCGTTGAGACCAAGGATTTCTACCGGAGTAGACGGACCTGCCTCTTTTACCCGGCGTCCCTTATCGTCCATCATGGCACGAACCTTACCGTGACAGGGGCCGGCAGCAATGGCATCTCCCACATGCAGTGTACCCTTCTGTACCAGAATGGTCGCAACGGGACCCTTGCCCTTGTCGAGCTCTGCCTCGATAACGAGGCCTCTTGCCCGGCGGTTGGGATTTGCCTTTAATTCTTTCACTTCTGCGGTTAAAAGGATCATCTCCAGCAGATTCTCAATTCCTTCTTTTGTATGAGCCGATACGGGAACAAAGATTGTTGTGCCGCCCCAGTCTTCAGGAACCAGCTCATATTCAGAAAGCTCCTGTTTTACACGGTCCACGTTGGCACTGGGCTTATCAATCTTGTTGACTGCCACGATGATCTCAACACCGGCAGCCTTTGCATGGTTGATCGCCTCAACCGTCTGAGGCATTACGCCATCATCTGCCGCAACGACCAGGATTGCAATGTCTGTTGCCTGGGCGCCTCTCATACGCATTGCAGTGAACGCCTCATGGCCGGGAGTATCAAGGAATGTGATCTTCTGACCATTTACCTCAACCACGGAAGCACCGATATGCTGGGTGATTCCGCCTGCCTCTCTGGCGATCACATTGGTGGATCGGATCGCATCCAGAAGCGAGGTCTTACCATGGTCAACATGACCCATAACGCAGACAACGGGCGGACGGGCAACCAGGGTATCTTCCGGATCGTCCTCATCCTTCAGAAGCTCCTCGATCACATCGACCTTGACTTCCTTCTCGCAGAGGACATCAAACTCCATGGCGATTTCTTCCGCGGTCTCATAATCAACCTCCTGGTTGATCGTAACAACCTTGCCCTGTAAGAACAGCTTCTTTACAATGGCAGAGGGCTGAAGCTTCATCTTGTCTGCCAGCTCCTTGATGGTAAGGGTTTCGGGGATCACAATGGTCTTGATCTCCTCCACAACCGGCTCTGCCTTTACTTCAGGCGCCTTAACCGGCGGCTTCACACCCTTTCCGCCGCGCTTTCCGGGCTTCTTTCCAAAATCCTCTTCCTGCTTCTTGTCATATTTATTATTCTGACGGCTGTTCTGTTTCTGTTTCTGTTTTCCGGTATTCTTCTGGGTGCTGTCAAGACCGGGAGCGGGAACTGCAAAGCCGCCGCCCTTTCTGGAATCTCCGGGACGTGACGTACCTCTTCGTCCGTCACGGTTCATCTGGCCGCCCTGGCTGTTCCGGTCTCCGCCGGGTCTCCGGTTTCCGTCAAAGCTTCTCTGGCCGCCCTGGCTGTTCCGGTCTCCGCCGGGTCTCCGGTTTCCGTCAAAGCTTCTCTGGCCATTCTGACGTTCTCTGGAGCCCTGTGTATTCTGTGTACGTTCTGCTGTCTTCGATACTTCCTGCGAGGTGCCTGCTGCCTTCGGTGCTTCCTGCGTGGTGCCTGCTGCCTTCGCTTCTGTCTCTGCTGCCTCCGGTGCTGCCTTCATAACCGGACGGGGACCTGCCGGTCTTGTACCGGGCTTCTGTCCTGCACCAGCCGGACGTGTTCCCTGGGTCCGTCTTGCCGCTCCGGGAACTGCCGGACGGGGGCCTTTGCTCCTGCCCGCCTGGGAGCTGTTCTGGGAACGGAACACTGCAGTGATCCTCTTCTTCGGTACTGCCTGTTCTTCTTTCTTCTCCTCTGCCGGTGCTTCTGTTTTCTCCGGCTTCGGTGCATACGCTCTCCGCACCATATCTGCCTGTGCCTCATCGATCACGCTTAACGGGCTCTGTACATTTACCCCGTTTGCCTGAAGGACATCCAGCACATCCTTGTTGTTTTTATCTATCTCTTTTGCCAGTTCATGGACTCTCATCTTTGCCATACTTACTGCCTCCTTCTGCTTACTCACTCTCTATCTGTTTAACCACAGCGTCCCGGAAGCCTGCGTCTGTCAGCGCCACGGAAGCTCGGAACTCCCTGCCAATGGCTGCACCCAGGTCTTCTTTTTTACCCCAGAAGTACAAAGGAACTTCATAGTAAGTACACATATCTGTGAACATCTTCTTTGTATTGTCCGACGCATCTGACGCAACGATCACCAGGGCTGCTTTTCCGCTTTTGACCGCTTTCTCCGTGAGAAACTCACCGCTTACCAGCCTGCCCGCTTTCGTGGCAAGCCCCAGAAGAGAGGCTGTTTTACTTGCTCTCAATGGCTTCCAGCTCCTTTCTGAGTTTTTCATAGATTTCACCGGAAACCGCCATTTTGAACGAACGCTCCAGTCCGTGTCCTTTCACAGCTTTTTCCAGGCATGCTCTGTCAAAACACAGATACGCGCCACGTCCGTTTTTCTTTCCGGTTGCGTCCAGGGTAATCTCCCCGTCGGCTGTTTTCAGAATCCGGAGCATTTCCCGCTTATCCTTCATCTCACCGCAGCCAACGCACTGTCTCTGTGGGCTTTTCTTTTTTCCGTTCATGGAATCACGCTCCGTTATCGATTACTGCTGCGGATCATCATAGTCTGCACCATCGTCCTCATAGCCCTCCTGTGCATACTCTTCGTCATACTGATAATCCTCATCATCGTTGCTGTCATACTCGCCTTCCATGCCCTCTTCATATCCGATTTCTTCAAGAAGTCCGGATTCACGGGCCTGAGTCTCGCTCTTGATATCGATCTTGAAGCCGGTCAGTCTGGCTGCCAGTCTGGCATTCTGGCCCTCCTTGCCGATCGCAAGGGAAAGCTGATAATCAGGAACGATAACCTGTGCCGTCTTTTCTTCATCATCTGCCACCACGCAGATTACCTTTGCCGGGCTTAAGGCATTTTCAATGAGAAGGGCAGAGTTATCGCTCCAGTTGATAATATCAATCTTCTCTCCGCGAAGCTCTTCAACAACCGCATTGACTCTTGCTCCGTTTAAGCCGACACAGGCGCCTACGGGATCCACATTCGGATCATTGGAATAAACAGCCATCTTCGTTCTGGAACCGGCCTCTCTGGCAATGCTCTTGATCTCCACGATTCCGTCCTTCACCTCGGCAACTTCAGATTCAAATAACCGCTTTACCAGTTCGGGATGGGTTCTGGACACCATGATCCGGGGACCCTTTGTAGTATCCTTTACTTCTAAAATGTATACCTTGATCCGCTCGGTGGGTTTAAATACCTCCCCCTTCACCTGCTCATTCTCATTGAGCATGGCATCCGCCTTTCCAAGATTGATGCTCACATTCCGGCCCACATACCGCTGTACAATACCGGTCACAACCTCTTTTTCCATTCCGTAATACTGATTGAAGAGAACCTTTCGCTCCTCCTCGCGGATCTTCTGTAAAATCACGTTTTTCGCATTCTGGGTTGCGATCCGTCCGAATTCTTTTGACTTGATCTCCACACGGGCGATATCGCCGATGTTCAGATGGGGATCGATCTCCCTCGCATCCTCCTCGGAGATCTGAAGCGCCGGATCTTCCACCTGCTCCACCACTTCCCGTTCTGCAAACACGGAGAAGTTATATGTCTCGCGGTTTACGACCGCCTTCACATTGTCCGCCTTTCCGAAGTGGGTCTTGCACGCCTGGATCAGAGAGTTTTCAATCGCCTCCAGAAGAGTCTCTTTGCTGATATCTTTCTCTTTTTCCAGCAGCTCAAGGGCTTCCTTTAACTCCTTGTTTTCTTTCATTTTCCGATTTCCTCCTCTTTTGCTCCCTCCGGGAGTTGTTATTTCTTTCGGTTCTATGGTTCTCAGAAGTCAAATGCCAGGCGGATCAACGCAATCGCCGCCCGTTCAAAGGACGCTTCCGTTCCATCCTCCTGCTCGATGGTCACCGATCGGTCATCGTAAGCAGTCAAGATCCCTTCAAACTCCTTTTTCCGGTCAACTGCCCGGTACAGCCGGATCTCCACTGCTTTTCCTACGCTTCGCTTAAAATCCTTTTCTTTTTTCAGGGGTCTTCCAAGTCCGGGAGAACTTACCTCCAGGATATAGCTGTCTGCTATATAATCCTCTTTATCCAGAAGATCACTGAGCGCACGGCTGACCGTTTCACAGTCATTGACTGCGATCCCGCCCGGCTTGTCGATATAGGCGCGCAGATACATGGTACCGCCTTCTTTTACATATTCCACATCCACAAGCTCAAAGCCCTGTTCCTCCACAATGGGCAGAACCAGTTCCTCCGTCCGCTTTTCGATGTCTTCCCGTCTTGTCAGCATTTCCGTCCCCTTTCCTGAAAACTTCAAAAACAAAGAGTGGACATCTGTCCACTCTTCATCTCGTCAACTCATTATCGGATATATCATAACACAGTTTTTCTGTGATTGCAAGCACTTTCTTATATAAACAAAGAACTCCTGTGTATTCCACAGAAGTCCGTTTCGAGCGCGAGACGGGATTCGAACCCGCGACCCTCGCCTTGGCAAGGCGATACTCCACCACTGAGCCACTCGTGC
>CAKRJM010000168.1 GCA_934351765.1 uncultured Lachnospiraceae bacterium
CACCAACGAAGGAGTCACCGGCAGCAGTCGGGTCAACAGCCATGATGCCGTCTACACAGGGGCTGTGGAAGAATTCGCCGCCTTCGGTATCAAGAACCGCACCGGCTTCGCCCAGAGTGATCAGGACATTTTTAACGCCCTTTGCCTTTAATGCAGCGGTGGCCGCCTTTGCCTGTTCCATGTTTACGCTCTTTCCCTCGTGCTCGATCCGGATGCCGATCATGTTGTAGGCCTCATGCTCGTTGGGGGAGATGTAAGCCAGGTGAGACAGCAGCTCATCGGACAGGGGGGCACTGGGAGCGGAGTTCAGCATAACCGGAACGCCCTTTGCATAAGCATAAGAAGCTACCAGCTCATTGATTTCCATAGGGATCTCCAGCTGTAATACCACGAGATCATAATCAGCGATCTTTTCCTGTAAGAAGGAAACATCCTCGGGGGTGATGGTCATGTTAGAACCGGAGAGAACCAGGATGCGGTTTGCGGTCTGCTTTCCGGGAGCCTCCTCCAGAATGATCATGCTGCAGCCGGAGGGCTCTGTTTCATCATAGAGCACGTAATCCGTGTTGATGCCGGCATCCTGGCAGGTTTTTAACATATCTGCGCCGTTGGCATCATGACCAAGCTTTCCGACCATGGTAACATCCGCACCGAGGCGGGACATCTGAACTGCCTGGTTGGCGCCCTTTCCGCCGGGGGCTTTGGAAAACTTTCCGCCGAGAACGGTTTCACCCTGTTTGGGGAATACGGTTGTCGTACCGATCTGATCCATAACAAAACTTCCAACAACAAGAATTTTAGGTTTAGCCATTGTAAAAAACTCCTTCCTATAGTATAATGATTAAAAATAAAAACGTTTTTATTTTCAGCTAACAATATTCTATCACAAACCTGTTCAAGGGTCAACGGGGGAGGAGGAACTTTATGGAGCGGGAACGAAAAAACGTTACCATTAAGGACGTGGCAAAGCGTGCGGGGGTGGCGATTTCAACAGTTTCCAGAGTCTTAAACGGGCTGGATAAGGTCAGTGAGAAAACGCAGAAAAAGGTGCAGGATGCCGTGGAGGAGCTGGGCTATGTTCAGAATGCGCTTGCTGTATCCATGGTGACAGGGCAGACGAAAACAATACTTATGGCAGTGCCGGATTTTACCAATGATTTTAACGCGGCGGTGATTCAGGGGGCGGAGGAAGCCCTGAAAGCCCGAGGCTATACCATGCTGATCATTTCCACCAAGGATTATACCGAGGAGGATTATCAGCTGCTTCACCGGAGGTTTTCTGCCTTGGTGGACGGAGTTCTGGTAATTCCATCCAATCCCGATGTGATGGACTATGCCTTATGGGAAAAGCCGCTGGTTCAGATCGACTGCTACCGGCCTCAGGGAGACTGTTATACGGTGGAGATCGAGAATGCCAGAGGCGCTTATCTTTTAACGGAGGCACTGATCAAAAAGGGGCATCGCCGGATTGGGTTTGTGGGCGGAATTCCCGGACAGAATCTGGGCGGACGCCGGATTGCCGGCTATCGTCGGGCACTGCTGGAATACAAGATCCCCAGTGATGAGTTTCTGGTGATGTACGGATATCATTTTGAAGAAACCGGTTACAAGGGGATGAATCGCCTGCTGGATCTGCCGCCGGAGCTGCGGCCGACGGGGGTAGTGGCAGTCAATAACTTGACCTGTATCGGCTGCATCCGGGCACTGGAGGAGCGGGGGCTCCATGCCGGACGGGATATATCCCTGGCCGGATTTGATGATCATCTGCTGGCAAGGTATTCAACACCTAGAATTACCGTTATCGACCGTCCGACCCTTGGCATGGGAAAAAAAGGAGCGGAGCTTCTCCTGAAGCTCCTTCGCGGTGAGCAGGTGGAAAAACGGAATATCATGGAGATCTCGCTCATAGAACGGGAGTCCATTTTGCCGGTGGAGAATCAGTAGAAACGGTCGAGGAGCTGATCTGTACCTGCGCGAAAGAACGATTAGTACGGTGACGAAAACAGAAGAATGTGGATGTTGTGAAATTTTGTGTTTGCTGAAAAAAATCCCCTGATCTGTGCTATAATAAAAAAGATAGCAACGAAAAGAAAAAGCAGTGTTTACTGTGGGGAGTGATTGTATGCGACGCATATTGCATAGTATGGGGGATACGCTCCGGACGAACTGGGGCGGAATCCTCCTTTTTGAAATGATATACAGGCTGTTTTCGACCATTCTGATCGTAGAGACGGCGTCCCATGGGATCCGGTTTGCGTTAAAAAGGGCAGGATTCAGTTACCTGACGGCGAAGAATGCGCTGCGTTTTCTGTGTTCTCCCATGACGATCCTGGTATTGCTGGGACTGGTGCTCCTGATCCTGTTTTTGATTTGTCTGGAGATGTGTGTGCTGTATACGGCATTTCAGGCCGGAGTCGTCCGGGAAAAAATGAGCCCGGTGAAAATGCTGGTGTTTGGAGTGAAAAATCTCTGGGAGCTGTTTCAGACGGGAAACAAGCGGGTAATTTTACTGAATATCAACTTTTTCCTGCTGACGCAGGGCTGGATCTGCATCCGGCTTCTGGGGCATGTCCGTCCGCTCAGCTATCTGGTGGCGGCTGCCGCAGGAATTAAGCTGGTGAAGATCTTAAAATGGGTGCTTCTGGCGGTGCTGGCAGCAGTGGCGGTTTCCTATCTGTATGTGCCGGTGATTGCAACGCTTCGGGATATTTCCTTCCGGGAAGCCACAGAAAAGGGACGGAAAATCTTTAAGCGCTGCTGGATCCAGACCATGGCACTGATAATCTGTGCCAATGGCGCAACAATTCTCGTTTACTATGGCGTACAGTTTCTGGCAAAGGTGATCGCAACGCTTCTGGTGGTGCTGTTTGCAAACAAATCAGTGGAGCTGGCACTGATTCTGACCATCAGCAACGAGATTGAGGTTGTGATGCTGATCGTTGCTTCAGTCCTTGGACTGTTCCTGAATCAGGGGATCATGACGTTTTTACTGTACCGTTATCAGAATCCCAAATATCAGTGGGAGATTCCGCCGTATCATTATCAGCTTCCGATGAAGGTGCGCCGTCTGATGACGGTTCTGGTCGTAGGAGCGCTGGCGATCACGGGTGCGGTTTATGCCTATGACAGCGTTTACACCGGTGCAGTAAAAGCAAGCTCCGTGATTTCGGCGGCAAAGATCACTTCTCACCGCGGGAATTCCTATGAGGCGCCGGAGAACACGATTCCGGCGATCCAGGCGGCCATTGACAATATGTCGGATTATGCGGAGATCGATGTGCAGGAGACAAAAGACGGTGTGGTGGTCGTGTATCATGACGCCACCCTGCGGCGGATCACCGGTGATACGGGGCGGCTCTGGGAATATACCTATGAAGAGCTGCTGATGAAAGATTTCGGAAAATGGTATTCAGACGAGTTTGAAGGAACGCAGATCCCAACGCTGGCCCAGGTGCTGGAGCTGTGCAAAGGAAAAATCAATCTGAATATCGAACTGAAAGCAAACAAGATGAGCGACACGCTGGTGGACAAGGTCCTGGAGCTGATTGAACAGTACAGTATGGAAAATCAGGTGGTTTTGAGTTCAACCAGTTATCGTTATCTGCGAGAAGCAAAAGAACGGCAGCCGTCTGTTAAAACCGGTTACATCCTCATGGCAGCGTATGGATATAATTTCGATGATGAAAATATTGACTTTTTCAGTATTCGTTCCAGCTTTGTAACGCAGGCACTGGTGGAAAATGCGCATGGAAATGGTAAAGAGGTTCATGCCTGGACGGTTAATACCAAATCGGAACTGAGTCGTCTGAAGCGTCTTCAGGTCGACAACATTATTACAGACCGTCCTGTCCTGGCCAGAGAGATCCTGTATCGGGAGAAGGATACGGAAGGGATCTGGGAGTTCTTTAAACTGGCGCTGAAAACCGGAAAATGAGAAACAAAAAAGCGAGCGGAAATCCGCTCGCCTTTTCGATTTCTGGTTTAATTACAGCTTTACTACGTTAGCTGCCTGCTTGCCACGGGGGCCTTCAACGATGTCGAAAGTTACAGACTGACCTTCGTCAAGAGTCTTGAAGCCTTCGCCAGTGATAGCGGAGAAATGTACGAATACATCCTCGCCGCTCTCAGCAGTGATGAAGCCATAGCCTTTTTCAGAGTTAAACCACTTTACTGTACCGTTGTTCATTTTAGGTACCTCCATTTATATAGATTTCCATGTTACGTGTGTTTTCACATACAAAAATTCACATATTATTACAGACCATCGAGTAAACATAATCTCTAATAATATGTGAATTACTTTAAATCTGTGAACACAGTCTCATTATAACAGAAATCCCAGGAATTACAAGCGGTTTTTGCATAGAATGTTCACAAAATTTTTAAAAATTTAAAAATCAGAAACAACAGGGAAAGGTTTCATTTTCGGGTCTTTGACACCTCTTTCCATAAAAAACACCCTGTAAGCCGCATAAAGGCTTATATTTTTTTGTCAATTTCGTC
>CAKRJM010000169.1 GCA_934351765.1 uncultured Lachnospiraceae bacterium
AAAAAGCGCTGGCAGTGCTCGGAACGACGGCCAGCGTATATCTTGCGCTCAAGTATGTTCTGCGGCTGTTTTTCCCGTTTCTGCTGTCCTGGTGGCTGGCGGTTCTGGTGGGGCCGGCAGCCGTCTTCCTGGAACAGAAAACCTGTGTTAAGCGGACAGTCTGGGCCTCGCTTTTTATCACGGTTCTTTCAGCAGTACTGCTTTTCCTGGGCTATATCCTGGGGAGGCTGTTTCTGGAACAGCTCATAAAAGCAGCGGCACATCTGCCATCATGGTTTGAGGAGCTTTGCGGCTGGCTGGATGGTGTCTGCCGGAACTGTGACCGGTTTCTCGGATTTTCCGGCGGAACGACCATGGAATTTGTGGAATCCAGGGGACAAAGGTTTCTGGAAACTGCGGAGCGCCAGGCCGGAACGTATCTCATGATGTTTTCGCCGGGGATTTTTACGGGAGCTGCGAAGCTTGGCGGGCTCCTTGCGGTTGCGGGGATCGGCGGAGTTCTGGTGGTGGGGGCACGGGGACGGATCCTTCACTGGAAAAACACCTCGGTTTTCCGCCAGGAGCTTTCGGCTGCGGCCGGCTGCATCAGCCGTGTCGGAAGAAACTTTCTTCTGGTACAGCTGTTTATCATGCTCCTTACCAGTATTCTCTGCGGCGTGGGATTGTATGCTCTGGGAAATCCCTACGCAGTGCTTCTGGGCGCCGGACTCGGACTTCTGGATGCGCTTCCGGTGTTCGGAACAGGAACGGTCCTGATTCCCTGGGCCGTGATTATGTTGTTTACCGGAAACTGGACCTATGCCATCGGACTGATGCTCCTTTATCTTCTCAGCTATTTTCTCAGAGAAATTCTGGAGGCAAAGCTCATGGGCAGCCGCATGGGAATCCGTCCGCTGGAAATGCTCATGAGTATGTACGCAGGGCTCTTATTATTTGGCGTAACCGGCTTTCTTCTGGGACCGCTGGGGTATCTTCTGGTGCGGGAACTGAGCGGACTTTACACCGGGGAGGGTCGAATTATCGTTTGACAGACAGAAAACCGCTGGGTTATACTGATAGCATAAAAACAGAGATCATTCATGAAGACATTCCTGCGCATGGAGAGAATCCGCCGATGGCCTGCGGCCCGGCGGTTGTCTGCCAGAGTCCGGACGGAGAAAGGAGCTTCTATGTTTTGTACAAACTGCGGATATGAATTGAAGGAGGGAGACCGGTTCTGTGAAAACTGTGGAACGCCGGTAGAGAACCCGCCGGTAGAGAACCCGCCGGTGGAGAACCCGCCGATGGAGAACCCGCCGGTAGAGAATCCTGTAAAAACCATACAAGAGGAGCCGCTGCCGATACAGCCGGAGAACACTGCGCTGCCGCCGGAAAGCACAGAAGAGCAGACAGGTGTGACAGAGTCGGAAGCAGCTGTTAAAATGCCGGAACAGCCGGAGAAAGCGGTTTCCGGAGACACCATTCCGGAGCTGGAAAAGCAGATCATGAAAAATATGGAAAATGAGCTGATCCTGGAAATGCCGGAGGAGGCCATGAGGAAGGGAACGCGGGCATACGGTGAAGCGGGCCGCGCGGAACGCGGCAGAGAAATGCATCGGGAAGCGGGAAGTGCGGAACGCGGCAGAGAAATGCATCGGGAAGCGGGCAGTGCGGAACGCGGCAGAGAAATGCATCGGGAAGCGGGAAACGGAGAAGCGGGAGCGAAGCCGCAGCGTACGGACGGATATCGGGAAACGGAGCAGCCGGGCAGCCATCCGCCTTATGAATACATACCGGGGAACCGGAAACCGGAAAAAACCAAAAAGAAAAATGGAAAGAAAAAGGCGTGGATCATTGTATTATCATCGCTGATCGCGGTGATGCTCATTGTTCTGGCAGTGTTTGCGTTTGTGCTGTCCAACCCGGCCAATAAGCTTAAGGCGGCCATCAGGGACCGGGACTGGACGAAGGTAGAAGCGATTTATGAGAAGAGCTTTTCCGGAAATGAAAAGAAAAAGGCACAGGCCGATGAGCTATTAAAGAATCAGGTGGAGGCGATTACTTCGGCGTATACCTCCGATTCTATGGATTATCAGACTGCAAAGGGACACTTGACTGCCATCGCGGCATTCTGGGATGATGCGTCTGTGTCGGATGCACTGGTGCAGATCCGGGAATTATATGATTCCAGAAGCGCCTTTGCCGACGGCGAAAAGGCAATGAAGGCTGAGGATTATGAAACAGCCATCGCAGAGTATAAAAAGGTGATCAGGGCGGATTCCAATTATGATACTGCCCAGAAGCAGCTGGAAGCGGCGGAGAAGGCTTACCGCGAGGCAGTTCTCGACGAAGTGGAAGCGCTGGAGAAAAAGGATGACTATGAGGAGGCGTTAAAAAAGCTTGCCCAGGCGCTGAAGATCCTTCCGGGGGATGAGGAGCTGATCAGGAAACAGGAGGAGCTCGAAAAGGCTCAGGAGGATTATGGAATTCAGTCCGTGCTGGAGCAGTGCAAAAAAGCAGCGGATCAGGGGAATTATTATACCGCCATGGAGGGAACCAGGGAGGCTCTGGCAGAGTATAGCGGAAATGCAGAGCTTCAGGCTGCGCTGGAGGAATACAAAGCGAAGTATCAGGAGGATATCCTGAAAAAGGCGGCAGATGCCCTGGGAACAAATCAGAACTATGAAGCGGCGCTCATTGTGCTTGATGGTGCACTGAATACGCTGGGCGGCGATTATCCGGAGATCGAGCAGGCACTGCGGGAACAGAAAGAAGCCTATGTGCAGGAACAGTTAAAGCAGAGCCAGGAAAAAACAGATACTGCGGCGTTTGTCGGAAGCTGGCGCGGCAGCCAGGTGACTATTGACGGAATGACCATAGATGCAGATACGTTTCTGCAGTATACGGGGCTGGCTTCTGATCAGCTGCTGATGAATATGCGGTCCGATGGTTCCATGCATGTCCAGCTTCTGGGTGAGACGGCAGATGGCACCTGGAAGAAGACGGGGGATCATGCTTATGTACTCACAATAGAGGGCTCGGATCAGAACGTGACGCTGGAAAACGGACGACTGATCATGGATCTGGAGGATGTGGAGCTGATCTTTGTCCGGGAAGCTGCGGCTTGACAAATGACGGAAATTCGCCTAAGATAGAAGCAAAACATGGCGAAGATAAGGAATAGTAGAGATCAGACGGCCAACCCAGAGAGAGGACGGAAGCTGGAAAGTCTTTTTGGCACAGATGTTGAACCCCCCTTGGAGCCCTGTATGAAAATACAGCGTAATTCCGGCGATAACGGATCGAGAGTGAGCCAGCCAGATGGCTAACAAGGGTGGTACCGCCGATATTCGGTCCCTTGCTTCGGATGATTCCGGAGCAGGGGATTTTTATTTATCGGGAGAGTCATTTCCTGATAAATTTCATAGAAGATTGTTTCAGGACGAATTGGCCGGGCCGCGGAATTATTATGGAAATTTACAGTTTAAAAGGAGAACTTGTCATGGCAAAGGAAAAGAAATTAGTGGAATCCATCACCTCCATGAGTGAAGATTTTGCCCAGTGGTATACCGATGTGGTAAAGAAAGCGGAGCTGGTGGAGTATTCGAACGTGAGAGGCTGTATGATCATTCGTCCCAACGGATATGCGATCTGGGAGAATATTCAGAAGGAGCTGGACAGACGCTTCAAGGAGACAGGGGTAGAAAACGTATATATGCCCATGTTTATTCCGGAGAGCCTGCTTCAGAAGGAGAAGGATCATGTGGAAGGATTTGCACCTGAGGTTGCATGGGTGACGCAGGGAGGGCTGGAGACTCTGCCGGAGCGGCTTTGTGTGCGTCCGACCTCCGAGACTCTGTTCTGTGATTTTTACTCCAGAATTATCCAGTCCCACAGAGATCTGCCGAAGCTGTATAACCAGTGGTGCTCCGTTGTGCGCTGGGAAAAGACGACCCGTCCGTTCCTGCGTTCCGCAGAGTTCTTATGGCAGGAGGGCCACACCGCTCATGCAACGGAGGAAGAGGCTGAGGCAAGAACCATTCAGATGCTGAATGTTTATGCAGACTTCTGTGAGGAGGTCCTGGCCATTCCGGTCATCAAGGGAAAGAAGACCGACAAGGAGAAGTTTGCCGGAGCACAGTCTACCTACACCATTGAGGCACTGATGCATGACGGAAAGGCACTTCAGTCCGGAACCAGCCACAACTTCGGCGATGGCTTTGCAAAGGCATTCGGTATTCAGTATTCAGATAAAGAAAACAAGCTTCAGTATGTACACCAGACCTCCTGGGGAATGTCCACCCGTATCATCGGTGCACTGATCATGGTTCACGGTGATGACAGCGGCTTAAAGCTGTCGCCCAGAATTGCTCCGGTTCAGTGTATGGTAATCCCGATTTCTCAGCGGAAAGAGGGCGTGATGGAAAAGGCGGCCGAGCTTCGTGATATTTTAAAGGCAGCCGGTGTCCGTGTAAAGCTGGATGATTCTGATAAGAGCCCGGGCTGGAAGTTCAGTGAGC
>CAKRJM010000170.1 GCA_934351765.1 uncultured Lachnospiraceae bacterium
CAGTAATGTGTGGAGCTGACTGTTACTAATCGGTCGAGGGCTTATCCAGGTGGTTTAGGAGTTTTGGAAATGAAATGGTGTTGGACAATGTGTAGTTTTGAAGGTATAGGAATATCGGTTGGGTATCCTGGCCTTGTGAATGATCCTCGATAGCTCAATGGTAGAGCACTCGGCTGTTAACCGAGTTGTTGTAGGTTCGAGCCCTACTCGGGGAGCGATAAAAGCTCCACGGAGTTTTGAAAGAAAATAAGGCTCCATGGTCAAGCGGTTAAGACACCGCCCTTTCACGGCGGTAACAGGGGTTCAAATCCCCTTGGAGTCACTAATTAAATATGGCGACATAGCCAAGTGGTAAGGCAAAGGTCTGCAACACCTCTATCGCCGGTTCAAATCCGGCTGTCGCCTCTAAGCTCTCAGATGAAAATCTGGGAGTTTTTGTTTCATAAAACTTATTATTCTGTGAAATAAGATCGTTCTGCGGGGAATCGCACTGCATACAGCAGGGATTGTACGATATAAAATTTACACAAAAATCAGAAACACAGATGAAACTTGAGATTTATCATGGAGAACCATGATAGAGCGGCAAGGGTCATCTGTGTTATTTTTTTTATGCAGAAAAGAAACTATGTTCAGAGGTGTAAATTTGTTTAGACGGATTCAATCAAAGCGCGGTCTTTTGTCCGCAGGCATGTTTTTTATTATTTTTGTGTTCATGGGGCTGTTGGTCTGGAGGATGAAAACACAGACATATGTATATCAGCGATTTAATACAGAAACAACCAGTTATATAAAGGGAACGGTTACGGAAATTCTGGAGGAAAACAGTGAGGTTTCCGGAGCGGCGGCGGAATATGCAGCCGGGTATCAGAAGGTTCAGGTTCGGTTAAGTGAAGGAGATCATAAGGGAGAAATCCTGGAGATTGAAAATTATATCACGGCACAGCATCTGGTAAAGCTAACAAAGGGCAGCCGTGTAATTGTCTGTGCGGATGAGCCGGAACAGGCGGAACCGTATTATACAATCTATAATTATGACCGGAGCAGTGGAATCTGGCTCATTGCAGCTGCGTTCCTGCTTCTGGTAGTGTTGATTGGAAAAAAGCGGGGACTTATGAGCTGCATCGGGCTGGTGTTTACGATCCTGATGGTGGCGGGATATCTTCTGCCGGGGCTGTATGAAGGGCAGAATGGATTTCTGCTGACCGTTATCACGGTGACGGCCTCCTGTGCGGTAACCTGTTTCTGCATTGGGGGATTACAGAAAAAAACGCTGTTAAATCTGATCAGTGCTGTTTTAGGCGGTGTATCGGCGGGATTGGTATATCGGATTTTTATGGCGATTCTTCATATAACCGGCTGCAATCTTGACGCAGCGGAGGATCTGGTGCTGATCGCTCAGGCAACGGGACTTCGGCTGGGTGATGTCCTTCTTTCCGGAGTGATGGTATCGGCGCTGGGAGCAGTCATGGATGTGGCAGTTTCCATGGGAGCGTCTCTGGGAGAAATCTCCGGGCTGAATCCGGAGATGGGACGGGCTGAGCTGTTCCGGTCCGGCATGAATATTGGACGGGATATGATCGGCACGATGACAAATACGTTGATCCTGGCTTTTGCCGGTTCTTCGCTGGCAACGTTAATGGTTTTGATCTCTTATGGAGTTCAGTATAATCAGCTGATGTCTTCGAATTTCCTGACGCTGGAGGCGGCACAGGGAATTGCGGGAAGTATGGCGGTTGTTCTGACCGTACCGATCAGCGCGGTAGTCTGCGCGGTTGGGTATAGTCATTTAAATAAAGGTTCAGAAAAAACTGAACCGGAAAAAGAACATGCTTTTAAACAAGCAGGTCAAAAAGGAGAAATAGTATGAAGAAATGGAAACAATGTCTCGCGGCGCTGTTAGTCGGGGTAATGACATTTGCAGGCGGAGCAGCGGCGCTGACTCCGGGGAAGACTGCTGAGGCGGCAGGAGAAACGGTTTATGTCAATGAAAACACAGTTTGGAGCTATCTGGACGATAATACAAAGCCGGCAGACGGCTGGATGAGCGAAAGCTTTTCCACAGAGAACTGGAAGACCGGAACAAAAAGCTTCGGTGCGAAGCGCGGGGCTATTGCAGATCTTGGCGGCGGCTGTATTCCCAATGTACTGCTGAACCAATACATTAACGGAACGGACGGAGATGATATTCCGGTGTTCTATTTCCGGACAACCTTCCAGGGGACAGCTGCGGCGGCAGACCAGGTATTAAAGGGAACGCTGAAATATGATGATGCGGCAGTTGTATACCTGAACGGAACAAAGATCGCAGGCTTTGATGACGGAAGCTTTGATGCAAACGGTTACGGCGGCTCCAATGCCGGAGATCCCAAGACCGGTGAGATCCAGGCAGACGCAGCACTGGTGAAAAATGGAAGCAATGTGCTTTGTGTGGAGATCCATCAGGGCCGTCCCAGCAGCTCCGATATTTTCTTTGAGATGAGCTCCCTGAAGCTGGAGACAAAGGCACCGGCAGAGACCGGAGGTTCGGAAAATCCCGGAGAAAACGGCGGCAGTGAAACAAAGGCAGCGGCTCAGGGCTCCGTATCGCTTACGGTAGGTGCATCGGGAGCATCAAGAAATCTGACCTGGTATTCAGACAGCACAGATGCGGCATCTGTTCAGTATGCAGTCGCATCCGGAAACGAATTCCCCGCAGATTATACCGAGGCTCCGGCAATCATGACCGCAGCCTCCAATAAAAGCGGATACTACAGCTTCCGTGCGACTTTATCGGGGCTGCAGAAGGAGACAACGTATGTATACCGTCTTGTAAACGGAACTACGGTTTCTGCTCCTTATACATTTAAGACCACCGGAACAGGTGCGTTCAGCTTCCTGCTTGCAGGTGATCCGCAGATCGGTGCCAGCGGAAACGCGTCAAATGATACAAACGGCTGGGGTGTGACATTAAAGAATGCAGCGGCAACATTTCCCAATGCGGCGTTTCTGATCAGTGCCGGTGACCAGGTTAATACCGCGAACAATGAAGCACAGTATGATGGATATCTGGAGCACGCAGAGTTATATAACATGACGACGGCAACGGTTATCGGAAATCATGATTCCTCCAATGCAGCATACAGTGAGCATTTTAACAATCCGAATGTGTCTGCATACGGAAAGACCAATGCGGGAAGCGATTATTGGTATGTTTACAATAACGTACTGTTCATGAATTTAAATTCTAATAATCTCAGCACCGCAGAGCATCGGGCATTTATGAAGCAGGCAATCGATGCCAACCCCAATGTGGACTGGAAGGTGGTCGTATTCCATCATTCCATCTACAGTGTTGCAAGCCATGCTTATGACAAGGACATTCTTCAGAGAAGAGAAGCTCTGGCACCGGTATTCAAGGAGCTGGATATCGATGTAGTGCTGATGGGACATGACCATGTATATACCAGAAGCTATATGATGGACGGACTGACCCCTGTCGTAACCGAGCAGGTGGAGTCCAGCGTGACAAATCCGGACGGAATCCTTTATGTGACCGTGAATTCTGCCAGTGGCAGCAAGTTCTATAGGATCAAGGATTCGGAGTTTGCATATGCGGCAGTGAAGAACCAGGAGAATATTCCGAATATCTCCAACATTGAAGTAACAGGCACTTCCTTCAAGATCACGACCTATCGTTCCACCGATATGAGTGTGGTGGACAGCTTTGAAATTCTCAGAAAGAAGGATGAGCCTTCCACAGAGCCGACAGAGCCCTCTGCTGAGCCGACAGAGCCCTCTGCTGAGCCGACAGAGCCTTCCACAGAGCCGACAGAGTCTGCAACCGCAGCAGATCCTTCTGTGAAAGAATCCACCACAGCAGAACCCACAAAGGCATCTCAGGAGCCGACAAAGGCAGGAGCAGCTGTAAGTGGCAAAGGAAATGGAACAGGTAATAACGGAAGCGGAACTGCTGTCGGAGCAGGAAAAGGTGTTGCTACCGGGGATAACACGGGATTATTCCTGTGGATCAGCCTTCTGGCAGCAGCTGGTGCGGCAGCGGCAGGAGTGACGGTTCTGATGAGAAAGAAAGAACAGTAAATCCGCAGTACAAACATAAAACAGGAAGCAGGAGGCTGAAATGCCGACCTGAAAAAAGAACTCTGACTGGCCGGAGCATTTTCGGCAGCAGGGTTCTTTTCCATTTCAGAGGAAAGTTCGTCCGATGAAATAAAAAAATAAGAAAAAGCAATCGGTGAAAAGCTCTTAGGGAATGCACTGAGGGGAGGGAGGATTACCGCTGTGTTGGATTTTTAATGAAATGTTAATGGAAATTGGGGAAAAATACTTTATAATAGAGAAAAAGTAAAGGAGGAGGAACTATGCTGAAGGATCATCTGGCAGTGGCGGAGCTTTTGAA
>CAKRJM010000171.1 GCA_934351765.1 uncultured Lachnospiraceae bacterium
TATATCATTCTGGACGAGGCTCAGAACACCACTCCGGCGCAGATGAAGATGTTTTTGACCAGAATCGGCTTCGGCTCCAAGGTCATTGTTACCGGTGACATGAGCCAGCGGGATCTGCCCGGAGACGGCCCCTCCGGCCTGGATGTGGCAGTGAAGGTGCTTCATAAGATCGATGACATCGCCTTTGTCCGTCTGTCGGACAAGGATATCGTGCGTCATCCGCTGGTACAGAAGATCGTTCAGGCTTATGAGCGGTATGAAACAAGAAACAAGGAACGGGAACGGATGAGAAAGCCGGGAGGAAACCGATGACATTTGAAATCAGCTATGAGGCAGAGGAGCCTCTGGATCTGCCCTATGAGGAAATCATTACGAAGGTGATCGAGGCAGCTCTCGACCAGGAGGCCTGCCCCTATGAAGCAGAAGTAAGCGTAACCCTCACCGATGCCGATGAGGTACAGAGGATCAACCGGGAGTTTCGCGGCATCGACCGGACTACCGATGTGCTGTCTTTCCCCATGGCGGAGTTTCCGGCTCCGGCGGACTTTGATTTTCTGGAGGATGATGCGGCCATAGACTGCTTTAATCCGGAAACAGGGGAGCTTCTTTTAGGTGATATCATCTTAAATGTGGCCAGGGTGAAGGAGCAGGCGAAAGAGTTTGGGCATTCGGAGCGTCGGGAGCTGGCATTTTTAACCGCCCACAGCATGCTCCATCTTATGGGCTATGACCACATCGAGGAGGCAGACCGGACAATCATGGAGGAACGGCAGCGCCTTTTAATGGAGACGCTGGACATTCCGAGAAGATAAGGTGAACAACATATATGAGTACAAATAATCAAAAGCAGAAAAAGAAGAGCAGCAGCTTTCTGGTGCAGGGCGGGATCCTTGCCGCGGCGGGAATCCTGGTCCGGATCATCGGTATGGTCTACCGGATCCCCATGCAGAACAAGATCGGAAATACGGCCATGGGAATTTATTCCTCGGCATATTATATTTATAACATTATGCTGATCCTGTCCTCCTACAGCCTTCCGACTGCGGTTTCCAAGATGGTATCGGAGCGGGTGGCGCGCGGGCAGCATAAAAATGCCTACCGGATCTTACAGAGCTCCCTGTTCTTTTCCCTGATTTCCGGCGGGATCGCATTTCTCCTGACCTTTTTCGGAGCGAACTTCTTTGCCGTGAAGGTCTTAAATGAGCCGGGGGCGGCGTACGCACTCCGGATTCTGGCGCCAACCATCTTTATCATGGCGTTTTTAGGAACACTGCGAGGCTATTTCCAGGGCATGGGAACCATGATCCCAACGGCAGTTTCCCAGATTTTGGAGCAGATCGTCAATGCAGTGGTAAGTATTGTGGCTGCCTTCCTGTTGTTTAATACGGGCGCCGGTATGGATGCCAAAAAGGGGACCGATATTTATGCGGATGCCTTCGGTGCAGCCGGCGGAACTCTCGGCACCGCCCTGGGTGCCCTGGCGGCCCTGATCTTCTGTGTGGTGCTGTTCCGCACCTACCGCCGTGTGGTAAAGAAGCAGATGCGGAGGGACAACACGGTTGTGCTGGAGTCCTATTCCAATATCTGCCGGGTGCTGGTGGTTACCATTGTGCCTATCGTCATCAGTGCAACGGTGTTCAATATCAGCAACCTGATCGACAACAGCATTTACGGCTACTATATGAAATCGGTCAATGAGTCTGACAGCTACATGGCAAACTGGGGTGTGTACTCCGGACAGTATTATCTGCTGATCAATGTGCCTATTGCCATTGCAAACGCGCTGTCTTCCTCCATGCTGCCGTCTCTGTCGGCTTCCATGGCGTCGGGACAGAAGGGTGATGTGCTCCGGAAGATCAACCAGACCATTCGGTTTTCCATGATCATTGCGATCCCTTCGGCGGTCGGCCTGACGGTGCTCAGCACGCCGATCGTGAGCATGCTGTTCCACCAGGACGCTCAGCTCGGTGCGGACATGCTGTTTTTAGGCTCCCTTGCGGTGGTGTTCTTCTCCCTGGCAACGGTGACCTGCAGTATCCTGCAGGGAATCAATCAGCTTAATGCCCCGGTAAAGAACGGCGTGATCGCCACCGTCATTCATGTGGGAATCCTGATCGTTCTGTTATATGGCTTAAAGACCGGAATCTACGGCGTGGTGATCGCCAATATGCTTCTTGGCCTTACCATCTGTATCCTGAACA
Source organism: uncultured Lachnospiraceae bacterium (assembly GCA_934351765.1). Classification (GTDB taxonomy): domain Bacteria; phylum Bacillota; class Clostridia; order Lachnospirales; family Lachnospiraceae; genus Lientehia. The sequence continues at coordinate 2,202 of CAKRJM010000171.1, forward strand.
GTGCGTCCATTGCCCGTCATATCAATTACCGGCAGGAGGTCAAGAAAACGTTCCTGATCCCCGGCATTGCTTCTGTGGTCATGGGCGGATGCAGCTATCTGGTCTACTACCTGCTGAACCTGTTATTAAAGCGCAGCTCCATCGCCTGCTTGTTTGCAGTAGTTGTGGCAGTGGTCGTTTACGGGGTTATGATGCTGGTGCTCCGCGGCATCAGCGAGCGGGAACTGTTAAGCTTCCCCATGGGCGGAAAACTGGTGTCCGCTGCAAAGAGATTTCATCTGCTGTAAACGTATAAAATTTTACTGAATGGATCATACTGGAAAGAGGGTCGTAAGATCTTCTTTCTTTTTTTGGTAAAATTAAAATGAATCACGGAGGGATCTGAGATGAAGAAACAGGTATGTGGCATTCTGGCAGCCTTCGGTCTGATGTTTTTCCTGTTGTATGCGGTTTACTATTTCAGTTATCAGGATCTGAAAGAGCAGCAGAGAGAAGAACTGGCAGAGGGAGAAGAGAACAGCCCCAGAGACAGTGGTGAAACAGAAAGCGGCAAAATCGAATCCGGTATAGCCGGAGCCGCAAAGCTGCAGGAGCTTACGGTGAGCATGGACATGCGCTATGTCTGCCAGAGCTATGATCCGGCAGCAGGGGAACTGACCGAACAGCTGCTTCCCATGCCGGAAGAATATCTGGGTCTGACCAGATCCGAGCTGGTATCGAAGCTTTCGCAGGAGGAGGATGGAAAAGCACTGGTGGTGTTTTCTGATTCCAGGCTGGTTGTCCGTGACCGGAATCAGGTAGATCCGGAGGATTATAAATTTCTTCTTCTCCTGGAGGAGGGATATTTAACGGTCTATTACAGTGACCGCCATGATGTATATCTGGAGACCTATTTAACCGAGGAGGAGCTGCCCGCCGCCGAAGTGCCTGCGCTGAAACGGGGCTACTATGTGAAGGGTGAGGCGGAGCTTTATGATTATCTCCAGTCCCTTACAAGCTGAACTTTTCTCTGAGAACTATAAAAACACAGCGTATTTTACAAAGGAATGTTGTGAAAGGCTGTCCAATCAGGTATAATAAAACCGCCGATCAGAAATGTCCGGCGGATTTTTTATGACCGTTAAACGACAATGGTTTGTAATAAAAATAAACTTTGAACCGTTATGAGCTATTTACAGAATGAGAATCGGGAGGCGTAAAACATGGAGCAGGTTGTGGTGATCGGAGGCGGAGCGTCAGGCATGGCGGCGGCAATCGCGGCGGCGGATGCCGGAAGCAGCGTGGTGCTTCTGGAGGGTGGAAAGCAGCCGGGGAAAAAGATCCTTTCTACCGGGAACGGAAGATGCAACCTGACGAACCTGGTACAGACGCCTTCCTGTTATCATACCTCAGAGGGGCAGGAGGAGCAGACGGCCTGGCAGGTGATCCGACGGTTTGGATGCGAGGAAACGAAACAGTTTTTCGGCAGCCTCGGCCTGTATTTTAAAAATCGGGACGGTTATCTCTATCCCCGTTCCTCACAGGCACAGACGGTGCTCGCGGCGCTGGTGGAGGGCATGGAACAGAGACGCGTCGATGTGCGGACGGAGGCAAAGGTCTGCGGCATCGAAAAACGAGAGGATGGATTCCTCGTCCGGACGGCGGAGCAGTCCTTTCCGGCCGACCGGGTGATTTTATGCTGCGGCGGCATGGCTGCTCCGGCAACGGGCTCCGATGGGAACGGATACGCGCTGGCGAAAGCATTTGGCCATCAGGTGAATCCGCCGCTTCCGGCGCTGGTTCCATTATATGGGGAAACCGGCCCCTTAAAAAAGGCCGCCGGTGTGCGGACGGACGGGCGGATCACTCTTCTGGTAAACGGACGGGAAGCTGCTTCCGACACGGGAGAGCTTCAGATCACTGATTATGGAATTTCCGGGATTCCGGTATTTCAGGTGAGCCGGTTCGCGTCCATCGGACTGGAAAAAGGGAAAACAGTGGAGGCAAGGATCTCATTTCTTCCGGAATATGAAGAACCGGAAACGTTTTTAGCTCAGTTATGGAGGAAATGTGGGGATACCCTGTTAATTTTAAACGGCCTGTTCCCGGAAAAATTATCGATTGCACTGTTAAAAAAAGCGGGGATCGTGCTCCATGCGCCTATGGAACGGATCCCGGAGAAAAAGCAGGCGGTT
>CAKRJM010000172.1 GCA_934351765.1 uncultured Lachnospiraceae bacterium
CCGTTCACCGAATTCGTTGACAAATGAAACGCCAGACAGTATGTATCGACGAGGTGAGATATCAGTCTTCGTCAACCCGCAGGATAGCAGGGTTATTCACCATGGCTAGTCAAACGTTTTAGCGTTAATAAAACCCGAAACCAGCAGACAACCGCCGTGAAATAAATGGTTGAAAATCGCGCAATCATGTATATCAGTTGTTTAGAGACGTGTTTAGCTTTCGGAACGGTTGGCCGACGCCTCGGCGCGCTCGGCGTTCCATGCGACGAGCGCCTCGTGGACCGCTTTGGCGACATCGGCCGGAACGCCTCGGACTTCTGCAATCTCTTGCTCGCTCGCCGCGCGCAAACGCTTCATCGAGCCAAAATGGCGCATAATTGCACGTTTTCTAGTGGGCCCCACGCCCGGCACATCATCAAGCACCGAAACCGTCATAGCTTTATCGCGCAACTCGCGGTGGAACGTAATCGCAAATCGATGGGATTCATCGCGAACCTGCTTGATCAGATAAAGCGATGCGGAGCCGGTCGGCAGCACGACGGGGGTCTCGTCCCACGGCACGAAAACCTCCTCATCGGCTTTTGCCAAGCCACAAACTGGTATATCGAGGCCGAGCGCCTTAAGTTGCTTAATTGCAGCGGTCAATTGCGGCTTGCCGCCATCGACAACGAGCAAATCGGGCCGCGAGCCAAAGCGCTCGTCTGCCATCCGCTCGGGAGCATAGCGACGCCCCAGAACCTCGGACATCGATACGAAGTCGTTCGCCTCGTCCAATTCGGCCTGAATTTTAAAGCGACGGTACTGGCTCTTATCGGCACGGCCGTTGGTAAACACCACCATCGAGGCGACGGTAAAGGTGCCATGCAACGTCGAGATATCAAAGCACTCGATACGCATCGGCGGCGCAGGCAGTGCCAGCGCGCTTTCGAGCTCCAGGAGCGCCTGATTGGTGCGGTCGTCGGCATACCCCGTGCGCATCATATAGCGCATAAGGGCATGGCGAGCATTTTTAGATGCCATATCGAGCAGGCGGTGCTTCTCACCCCGCTGGGGCCTATGGAGATGGCAGGAACGCTCACGCTTGCCTGCAAGCCACTCCCCCAGCGCTTCTGCGTCCTCAAGCTCAACAGAGAGATTGACCTCAGCTGGAATATCAGCTGTCTCATCGTAATAGCGTTTAAGAAAGCCCGACTGGAGCTCCTCCTCGTCGACATCCAAGCCCTTATCGAGGATGAACTCACAGGTTCGAACCGTTCGTCCCTCGCGCACGACAAAGACGCAGGCGGCAGAGATGGTCTCCTCGCGATAGAAACCGATGACGTCGATATCGACGCTCGACGGAAAAACGACCTGTTGGCGATCGTCCAGGCCCCTAATGGCATCCAGGCGACGCTTGACGCGCGCCGCGCGCTCAAAATCGAGTGCCTCGGCGGCCTCCGCCATCTCGGACGAAAGCTCGTCGACGACATCTTTACGATGGCCTGACAAGAAACGTTCGACACGCTTGACGTTCTTGGCGTAGTCGGCAGGGGAAATCGCGCCGACGCATGCGCCCGGTCCGCGCCCGACATGGTAGTCAAAACAGGGACGCCCGTTTTGCGCGCAAATCATATTGACGATGTCTTCTTCGCCCTTATGGGACTCGACGATACGGCGGCAGCGACGCCACTCCGCACAGGATGCCGAGCAAATGGGGATAACCTTGCGCAGCGTATCGATGGTCTCACGCGCCGCGCGGCTGTCGGTATAAGGACCAAAATAGCGTGTTCCCGGTTTATGACGCTCGCGCGTGTATTTAATGGCCGGAAACAGGTCGCTCTTGGTAATGGCGATAAAGGGATAGCTTTTGTCGTCTTTGAGGTCGACGTTAAAGTACGGATGGTACTGGCCAATCAGATTGCGCTCGAGCACCAATGCCTCGTGCTCGGTCTCCACCACAATATAGTCAAAGCTCGCCACCAGCTGCATCATGAGCGGAATCTTTTGACGCTCGTCCTGCAGCGTCACGTATTGACGCATACGGGCACGCAGATTTTTCGCCTTACCCACATAGATGACATCGCCCTTGGCATCTTTCCAAAGGTAGCAGCCGGGCTGTGTGGGAACGCGCGAAACCTGTTCGGCAAGTGTTGGAATGTTGTCGTGACCGGCCACGCGTACCTACTTGCGACGAAGCAGCGCCGAGACCTCGGGCATCTTAAAGACGACGGCAAGGCCAAAAGTAACGGCGAGCGAGACGACGCCTGCAACGCAAACGTAGCCCAGAGTGATCAGGATCGAGCCGCCAAGCGCACCGACAAAATGCTCAAGTGCCCACATGACGCCGGCGCCCGCAGCAGCGCCCAGGCCACCGAACAAAAGACCAAAGAAACCGCCGTGCAGAATAGACTTGACCTGAAGACCGTGCAGACGACGGCGCAGCCACCACAGCGAGCAGCCGACCAAAATCACGTAGTCGACGACATACGAAAGCGCGATCGCCGGCATTCCGTAGCCCAGTACCACGCCAAACAGCAGCACCGAACCGGCCTGGCCGATGGCGGAATACAAGCAATAGCGGCTATACGGTTTCATATCGAGCAGGGCCGAGAAGCTCTTCTGCATCAGCACGACCACGCCGTAGAGCGGCAGGGAAAGTGCCAGATAGATTAGGAACTCCGAAACCAGTGCCACGCCAGATTCATCGAACTTGCCAGCGCAGTAAATCATGTTGAGCGGACGGGCAAAGACAATCAGGTACAGCGCAAACGGAATCAGGAAGAAGAGCATCTGGGCGACGCCGCGCGAAATGCCCATGCGGACGCTGTCGTAATCCTTCTCCTGGGCATCGTGAGAGAGCTCGGTATAGAGTGCCGTCGAAAGCGAAGCGGCAATCAGTGCATAGGGCAGTGTGTACCACAGGCGCGCATACGCGATGACGGAAGGACCGGTCTCGGGCTGGACCACCAGCGCGGCGGCATTGGTGATGGAGGTCGAAACAAACATGCACACCGTGGCAAGTAGCGTCGGGATACCGAGCGCAATCGTCTGACGCAGCGCGGGATCCTTAAAGTCGATATGAATATGAGGATGAACGCCGTGCTTGCCAAGCGCGGGGATCTGGCAGGCCATCTGGACAAAGACGCCGAGGGTCGTACCAGCTGCGATCAAGATGATGCCGGCCTGCTCGCCAAATTGTGCAGACACGGGCGCAAAGCCCATAAAGCTGGCAATGACGATCACGTTGTTCAAAACGGGGGCAAACGTCGACCAGAAATAGTCGCGGTGTGCGTTGAGAACGCCAGAGAACACCGAGCCCAGGCCGTAAAACAGAATCTGGATAGCAAAGAAGCGGAACATGAACGCAGCGGTATCCATGCTACCGCCATCGCCCGAAAGGAACGACTGCGTCCAGATAAAGCCGGGAGCAAACACGGTGCCCAGCACCGAGATGCCGCCCAACAGCAAAAGCAGGATGCCCAGCAGGTTGCCGACATACTCGTTCGATGCCTCGCGGCCCTGCTCGCGCCTCACGCCCATATACACCGGCAAAAACGCCGTGACGAGCATGCCTCCCATCACGAGCTCGTAGAGCATATTGGGCAGGTTGTTGGCAACCTGATACGAGGACGAGAGCAGCGACATGCCGATGGCGGCGGCCATGGCCCATGTGCGGATAAAACCGGTGACGCGTGACACAATGGTCAGCACCGTCATAAGACCAGCAGATCGGCCCACCGTGGAGTAATCGGACGAGCCCATATCGTCAGCTTCATCCTGGGATTCCATGTGAGACTCGAGCTGCGGTTCAATCTCGCCCTCCGAGGAAAGTGAGTCATCCGCTGCAAAGGAATCAGCGGCAAGGATCACATTGTCGCCAGACGCGGCATGACCCCCAAACACCGTATCGATTTCCTGCGCGGCGGCAGTTCGAGCTGAAAACGACAAAGGATCCCAGTCGTCATCACCGTCGACCGATACACCTTCGATAGGATCAACCGAACCGAGCGGAGACCACTCATCATCCGAAAGCAGCGGCTCGTCGTCATTGGAGACGCCTTGAGCCGCAGGACGAATATCAGTCGCGCCCTGATGCGAGCTTTTCCCTTGTGCGGCCATCAAAAACACCGCGGTCTCATCGGGACGCGGCGCACGGGGCGCATCCGAAGCGACAGGCGCCCGATCCACGCCCGAACGGGCGGCTGCTAAGAACACCGCCGTCTCGTCAGGACGAGCTGAAGATAGAACCGTGCGTGGCGGCACCGATACAGCGCCGGCAGCGCGCAGATACACCGCCGTCTCGCCCGGATCGGCAGCAGCCGACCAAGCGTTACGAATATCATCTTCGACCGAAGCCGACTCAAGCGAAGATGCCTG